>NZ_JBFBAM010000004.1:0-284026 GCF_040682195.1 Kutzneria sp. NPDC051319
CCCCGACGGTGATCACCGTCGGGGCGCAACCACAGTCACGTCCGCGCCGTCGGGATCAGCCCCGGCGAATCAGCGGCGTACGGGGGTCCGGGGCTATCGGGAGGGCGGGTGGGCTTGGTCGGTCAGATGTGCCCACCAGGAGCCCTTCGGGACCGGCACGGCCAGCCCGAGTGCGGCCAGCAGCGGCAACACCTAGACCTCGATGAACGAGATCTGGCTGCGCACAATCTCATCTGCCGCCGGTGGTGATCCACACCCGACCGTGGTCGAAGGTGAACACCCAGTCGGTTTCGGTGCTGTCGGGCCACAACCACGGCCAGCCGTCGCGTGGGTGGTAGCCGTGTCCGAGGTCTTCGTCGGCCCACACGTGGAGCAGGTCGGTGACGGCGTCGGCGTAGGTGAACGGGTCGGTCGCGTCCAACAGCAACCGTCCACACGCGACGGTGCGCACGGTGTTCGGGTCGGCGTCGCCTTGGAGCGAGCCGAGCCACACGGCCGAGAAGCCGCGACCGTCGTAGAAGTCGGCGGTGGTGGTCATCGGTGCCCGCTGGGGTGTAGTTCGAGCCGGACGGTCTGGCTGTGGCAGCGGTAGAGCGCCTCGGGGTTGAGCCAGTCGTGAGTGGGGCCGTCATCGGGCCGGAGGCCGATCTCGGTGATCACCGCGTCGGTGTCCTCGGTGAACAAGGTGCCGGTGCCCAGCGCGATCTCGTCGCCGACCGTCGGGGTGTGCGGGCTCAGGCCGCGCGCCAGATCACCGCAGTGCGGCGACGCGCGGGTGTCGAGGATGACGGCGACCATCCGGCCGTGGGTGCCCAACGGCGGGTCGGTGACGGGGGCTGGTGTCTGGTCCCCGGTCGTCGGGGGCGTGGTGGAGGGTGATGGTGCCGTACCGGTCGCTGATGCGTTCGTGGCGGGGCCAGAGCAGGATCCCGGCACCCAGGACAATTGCGTCCATTGTGGACTCCTTGCTGTTGGTGTGGGTCAGGGTGTGGTGGGGTGGGCGCAGTGGTAGAGGGCGACGGCGGTGGTGAGCGGGCTGCGGAGGGCGTCCATCGCGGCGACGGCGACGTCGTGGCGGTGGGAGCCGCTGCTGGAGGCGAGCGTGGTCGGGGTGCGTCCGTTCAGGACGTGCTCCAGGTCGCAGATCAGCCCGGCGGCCTGGGTGCGGGCGTCGTGCTGGTGGCGGGCGAACTCGCCGACCAGCCATTCCGGTGGCTACGGCGGCCTCGTCCCGCTGGGTGATCACGGTGGTCATGACAAGCCTTTCGTCGGGCCGATCGGGGTTTCGCGGATGGCGAGTTCGGTGCGCAGCTCGGCAAGCAGGCGGCGATCGCGGGCGCGACGCCACAGGTGCCAGCCGTTAACCGTGTCCCCGGTGAGGCTGGTGGCCAACGCGCTGACGGTGGACACGGCGTAGGCGTGCGGGCCGCCGTCGTGTAGGACTCCGCCGTCGCGGACGGTGGCGGTGTGTGCGTCGAACACGAGCTGCTCGCCGACGGTCACCAGCCCGGCCTCGATCAACGCCGCGAGGGCGTCGGGTGCTCGGCGGCGAGGCGCCGGCGAGCCCGCGGACTCGCCGAACAGGTCGGCCACGAGATGCGTCACGCCGAACGCGTCGGCGATCGGACCGGCCATCGCCGCCCACAGCGCGTCGTCCAGTGCGGCGTCGGCGAGGTAGCGCATACGCGCCAACACCGACAGGGCGATCTCGTGCGGCCAACGCGCGCCCACCGCCCGCCACGTGCCAACCGTGTTCCACACGCCGTCAGCGGCGGCGAGGACCTCGACATCGGTCAAGGAGGGGTCGTGAGTGTCGGTGGGCGCGTGCAGGCGCACGACCACGTCCCCGTCGTGCCGGTTGGCGGGTGGCGGTTCGGGCAGCCACCGCCCCGCGAACACCTCGGCGATATCGGTGTGCGCGGAGTCGGCGGCGGGCGGGTCCCCGACCAACCGCACCGGGGCTGCGGCGGCGGGTGTGGTCCGCACCGCCACCACGACCAGCCCCCACGCCCCGGCGGGCGCGCGCATCGGCACGGCGTCCGGTGGTGCCGGGACGAGGACCACGGCGTCCGGGGGCAGCGCGTAGCGGAGGTGGGCGGTCGGTCGAGTGCGGGAGGTGGGGTTGCTGGACACGAGGTCCTCCTTCGGCAAGGTGCTCTCCGGGCGTGCGTTCGCGATGCGCCGGACTCGGGCGCGGGTTCATTCAGCCGCCGACCGTGGGCGAGGCGCACACACAGCCGGGTTGATGGAGCGCGGCGTCACGCGCCTCGTCGATGACCCAGGTGTCGGTGTCGGGGTCGAGATAGTCGCCCAGGTCGGCCAGTGTGGCGATTCGAGCGACGGGAACCTCGGCCTCGCAGCTCGGACAGCGGTCCAGCAGAAGCCAGCCTTCGCCGGGTGTGGTGTGGTCGGGGATGAACCTCCACGCGCGTCTGGTCGCCGGGTCGGTGATGGTGATCAGGTCGCCGGGCACCGGTCCGGTGCGGGTGGGGTAGGTGCGGTGCGGGTCGTCGGTGACGAGCACGATGTCGGTCGGGACCTGAAGGGCGGCGGTGATCGTGCGGGTAACACGGGCGCGGCGTGCCCATTGGTTCCACGCCTCGGGGTCGTCGTGGCGGCGGTGGAACCCGTGCGGGTCGGCGGCGCGATGGGCGCGGGCGGCGTGCACGGCGCGCGCGGCCAGTCCGGTGGCGAGTTCCCACGGGATGGTCGTGGTCATCACGACCACCCCAACGCGGCGGCGGCGTTGTCGGGCAGGCAGCAGTACGCCTCGCCCGTGCCGATGCGCACGACGGGCGCGTCGTTGGGCAGGGTGCAGTCGTTGTCGGGGTCGCCGGGGACGCACACGACACGGCCGACGGTGTGGTCCATGAACACGGCGGACTCGGTGGCCATCCGGACGGGCGTGGCGGGGTCGTAGTCGGCGAGGGCGGCGATCAGGTCGCCCACGGTGGCGATGTCGTTGTCCTTCACGGTGATCACCTCTGATGTTGGACGGTTGGTGGTGGTCGGGGGCGGGTGGACCCCGCCCCCCGGCCGGGCGGGGTCAGCCGGTGGTGGCGCGTAGGGCGGCGGTGGCGGCGCGCCCGATGGCGCGGGCGGCGGTGGCGGGGTCGGTCAACTGGTGCACGGTCGCGCCCTTCAGTGGTGTGTCGGTGGCCTGCGTGGTCAGCCACAGCACCGCGCACCCGTTGGCGCGCAACCGGTCCAGCTTGCGCTGCCCGTCGCGGCGCGGGTCCGGGCAGAATCGGCCGTCGGACACGACCACAAGCAGCCGCGCCGCACCGGGGGTAGACAGCCCGAGCGCGCCGTCGAGGGCGTCGATCGCGGTGGGGATGTCCTCCCAGTTGTCGTCCGATTCGAACTCGGTGACCACGGCGGGGGCCGTGCCGGGCAGGGTCAGCGGGCGGACGTGGTTGCCGAAGATCACGGTCGCGGTGTGCGCGGGCACGGTGGTGTGCCGGGCGGCGTTGGCCAGGATCCACGCGGCCGAGGCCACGTGGTCGGCGACCCAGCCCATCGTGCCGGACACGTCGCACGCGATCCCGAGCCGCAGCGGCGGGGTCGGGACCGGGGTGCGGGTGGTGCGGGTGAACGGCTGCGCGGTCGGGATCGCTCCAGCGGCGCGTTGGGCGTCGGCGGCCAGCGCGCCGCGCATCCGAAGGCGTCCGGGCGGGAGGATCGAGGTGGTCTTGACCGCCACCCGGTCGCGGACCCCGGCGGTGGACAGGGCGCGCGCCAACACCCGCGCGGCGGTGCGTTCGGCGTCGGTGGGCGGGCGGGTGCCGGTGCAGGCGGTGCGCCCGGTGCGGGAACCGGGCGCGCGGCCGAACACCGACCGGGCGGCCCTGTGAGCGGTTTTTTTCGCGGCGTCCTCGCGGGCCTGTGCGGTCGCCGCTAGGGCGGCGGGGTCTTGCGGTGCCTTCTCCCCCGCGACCGCCGCCGCCACGGCGTCCAACACGGCGGCAATCGCGCCCGCCAACGGCGACGGCGACGAGGTGCCACCGGACGCACTCCCCGACGGCGACGGGGTGCCGGACCCGGTCGCGCTACCGGATGGGTCGGGGGTGGCGTTCGGGTCGGTGCCGACGATCGCGCACCACTGCCGCCCGAGCTCGAGCATCCGGTCGCCGTCGTCGTCGGCGGTGCGCAACGCCTTGCGCCACACCGCACGCAACTTCCCCACCGTGTCCGTACCGAGCACGTCGTCAATGACACGGGCGACCGGGGCGACCTCGGCGGTGGTGAGGATCCCACCGTCGGCCCGTGCCAGCAACAGCGCGGCGGCGCTGGCCGCGTCGTGTCGGGTCATGTGCGGCGCGCGGGCGGGATCGGTGAACAGGTCCAGGTCGGCGGCGACGATGCCCCGCGCCGAGGCCCGCAACCAGTGCCGGTCATCGGGGCGGCGGCGCACGTGGGCGGCCTCCATCCGGGGCTCCTCCAACAACATGGCGGCGTCCACGATGCCGGGCGGCGCGCCGTTGGGCGGGTCCCACGCGGTGTGTTTGGCGTGCCCGCATTCGTGGGTCAACAGCCCCCACGTGATGGCGTAGCGCGGGCGGTCGGACAGGTTGGCGGGGGCGACGGTGCCGGGGTCGACACCCAGGTGGACGCCGTCGACCTCGATCAGCGCGCGGGCGGGGTAGAAACACGCCGGGGCACCGCCACCCGCACCCGGTGCGATCGTGACGAGGAGGTCCTCCCGGTCAGCGATCACGCCCACCTCGTCGGCCAACGCGGCGGACAGCGTGAGCCATTCGGGGCGGGCGGGGAACACAGCCGCACCGGTGGCGGTCGGATCGGCGGCGAGGTGGGTGCTCATCGCGGCGGGTGTCCTTTCGGGACGGTTCGGCGGGGTTGCCGTTAACGGGGGCGGGGTTTAGACGCGGGAACCCAGTGACAGCGGGGCGACGGTGCCGCCGAACACGTCGCGCACCACGACGGCGACGGTGGCGCGGTCGTCTTCCGGGGCGGTGCCGACCAGGTTCCCGGCGGCGGCGTTCACGCCCAACACCTCAGCCATCTTTTGGAATGCCAACAGTTCCCGGAGCTGCGGTGCCCAGCCGACTTCGCCTTTGGCCTGTCGGGTGGCCAGGTTGCGGGCGATTTTGACCGCGCGGCGGTCGATCCCTAGCTGGGTGGCGAGGTCGTAGTCGGTGGACACGTGGATCTGCGCGGAGAACCGCGACGACAGGGCGTCGGTGAGCACCGCGCCGTGCACGCCGGGGTTGTGCCCGGCCACGACGTAGAAACCGGGGGCGGCGTCAACGGTTTCGCCGCCGTTGGCCTTGATGATGATCTGGCGGCGGCCGTCCATCGCGGGGTACACGACGGCGAGCACGGTCGGCGGGATCAGGGTGGCGTCGTCGATAAACAGGGTCCGCCCGTCGCGCATCGCGCGGACCAGCGGGCCGTGGACGAACACGTAGCGGCCGTCGCCGGTTTGGGTGTACTCACCGACCAGGTCAGCGACCGTGGTGTCCCCGTCGCCCGGAACCGTGACGAGGTCGGGGAACGCCGCCTCGATCACGCTGGTCTTGCCGGTGCCGGGCGGTCCGTACATGAGGGCGGGGATCCCGGCGTCGCGGAGCTTGCGCAGCGCGGTGATGTCCGGCATCCCGGACAGTTGCCGGGGGTGGTAAGCCATGCCGTTGGGGCGCATCACGGGACCGGTGACCGGTGCCGCCGAACCGCTCGCCCCCGACGGCGCGGCCGTGGCCGTTGGCGTGGCGGCGGGCGAGGTAGGCGTGGCGGCGGGTGTCTTCTTCGGGTGGCGCGGGCGGGGCGTGCCCGGCGGGGCGGGTGGCGCGGTGGGGGCGGCGGCCGAGGCGGTGGTCGCGGTCGCCCGGTAGGCCAGCGGCGCGGTCGCGACGAGTTCGGCCTCGCCCCGGTCGGCCAACACCTTGCACGCGTTGCCCACCGCGCCGGACGACCGGTTCAGGGTGTGCGCGATCACGCGGGGCGTCAGGGGCGTGCCGGCGTCGGCGAGCACCCGCGCGACCATCGCGCGCAGCTCACCGTTGCGCAGCCGGGATGCCGGCCCGCCGGACGGGGCGGCGGTTGCGGGTGCCGGGGGTGGGGTGGGCGTGGTCATCGCGGGTGGTCCTTTCCGGGTGACGCGCGACATGGGGCGGGGGTGGTTAGACGAGGGCGGCGGTGAGGGCGGCGACGACCACGGGCAGCGGGGCCTGGTAGAGCTGGGCGGTCCACCGCACGCCCCACGACCAGGTGAAGGCGTAGACGGTGAATCCCATGACCTCGGCGTTGGTCACGTCGACACGGGCGCGGCCGTCGGTGTGCTCGTACCATCCCCGGCTGTGGCCGGGGGTGAACCCGTGCGCCAGTAGGTAGTCGACGAGGTCGTCGGTGGTGGGGATGACGGTCATCGCGCGCACCCCTGTTGGTTGAGCACGATGCGGACCAGCTCGGCGGTGTTGCGCCGTCGGGCAGCGGCCGCGCGTTCGGCGTTGTGCGATTCAGCGGCGGCGTCGGCGGCTTTTGCGGTGCCGCGCGTCGCCGACCATCCGCAGGCGCAGTAGGCGGTGGCGGTTCCGCCGCGATGATGGGCGAGGCAATAGCTGTATACGTGGACCATTGTTGGCTCCCGTGTTGTCGACATGGCTCGCGCCGGGTGTGCTATTCGGCGCGGTTTCCGGTTCCCCGGCGACAATTCAATTATGACTCGTCGCCGCGCCGCGCGCAATGGTAAACGCCGCCCATTTTCAAGACTCTTTTCGGGCGCGTGGCCGCGATTCGACGGCGAATAATAAGCCGTCCGTACGGTCACAATTCCGGCCGACCCCGCCATCAATTCCCGCAGGTCAACAAGCCGGCCATACGTCGACCACCATGGACAGGCGATACAGGCCGAGGCGACAAACAGAGCGGCCGGCGGGCCGAAAATGAAATAAAGAAACACGGAATGCAAGGGCCACAAAAGGGGAGTTGAAAGACCGAAACAACCAGACCGAACAATCACGGAAGCCAGCCACCCAGGCCGCCCCGATGTGTCTACCGGCTTGTGGACAAGCGAGTCTGGGATACCAGCGGACCCCCCTACGGCCCCGATGACCAGCGCCTTCAGGAGGCGTAGGGGGTGGTCGTCTAACGTGATCCCCCGTATGAACCCCAAGATGATCCCCCGTATGAACCCCCAACGGCAGTCACTTTGCGTGCAGTTGATCTCGACTTCAGCTACTACGGGTGACATCGATGGGGTGGTTGATTTGAGTAGGAATACGGTGGGCGGGATCCGCCGTTCGGCGTAACGTGGAGGACTTCACGGACGCGGCGCGGGGAGGAGCACCAGGAGGCGTGGTGGCCCTGACCAGACACGGCCTCTCCGGCGACGCTGCGGCGCCGCGCTGCCGACCAGCTTGACGACAAGGCGCGACGGGGGTCGTGTCCATACACGGGAGGCGCTATGGCAGTGGGGGACGAGAGGTTTCTTCGGGGCTTGTATGACCTGAAGTACCTCTTCGGTGACAAGTGGACGCCGGCCATCCTGGCCGCGCTCGCGAACGGGCCTCTGCGACGGCTAGAGATACTTTCCACCATTAGCTCGTATTCCATCGGTGAAGAATGGTCGGATAAACACGCCGTCCTGCACGATAGCATTCTTGCGCGATATCTGAAAAAGATGACCGATGAAGGGCTTCTGACGCGCACACGCAGCACAGAGACTTTCCCGGCGAGGGTCATGTACTCGTTGACGCCGGAGGTGCTCGAGTTCTTGGAGATCGCCGACCGCGCCCTGACCTGGGTCGACGGGCACCCCGAACTCATCGCGAACGCGCAGGCATATCGCCGCCAGCCTGAACTCGACGACGGCGACACCGGCGACGACGATGAGGACTGACCATCCACGGCCTCACACCGGTGCCGTTCGGGCCTCGTCGCCGGCGGCATCGTGGCGGTGCCGCAGCCGGTCGGCCAGGACCACCGTGCCCTCGGTCGGGCTGTCGTCGACTTCAGCCAGCCGGGTGGCCAGCAGGGTCAGCGTCCGCGGAATGGAGTCGAACTGTCCGAGCCGTTCCTGCAGCCGCATGATGTCGCGGTAGAGCGACTCGTTGTGCGGGTCGAACGCCCGCGCCACCTCCAACAGATCCAGCGTCTGTTGCGGGTCGCGCTCGACCAGAGCGCGCGCCAGCGCACTCACCGCGTTCAGGGCGTCCCGACGGATCGCCTCGCGGGTGGCATCGATCCACTCGGCGTCCATGCCCTCGGCCAGCACACCGCCGTAGGCGTCGACCATCGCACGATAGGCGGCCACTCGCTGTTCGTCGGTGGTAGCGGCTCGTCGGCCGGTCGCGGCGGTGTCGAACCGCCAGTAGTCGACCTCCACCAGCGCGGGGTCCAGGCGGTAGCGGCCCTCTCCGGCGAGCACGATGTCCGACACCGCGCCGGCTGTCCTGCTGTGCAGCGCGCGGCGCAGCCGCGAGAGCGTGGTGTTCAGCGCGTTAGTCGAGCGTTCCTCGGGATGGTCACTCCACAACGACGACACGACCGATTCCCGGGTGGCGCCGTCGGGGTGCAGGGCCAGAAAGAGAATCAGCTCACGGGGCTTGGGCTGCAACGCTCCGGTGATCTCGTACTCCTCCGCCGCCCTGTCGGTGTTGGCTTGGGTGATGTCAGGCCGCCAGAACACGCGCTGCGGGCCGAATACGGCGACCCGCAGCGGTGCCACGGCCGGAGTGGCGCCGTGGGCCTGGCCGGCCGCTGTGGCGGGCGGCTCGGCGTTCTGGGTTGCCGTGCCGTCTGCGCTGGCGCTTCTCTGGGTGGTCGGAGCGCTCGATGGCGTGCCTCGGTCGGGCTGTTCCGTCACGCTCGCGGGATCGAGACTGGTGCCGGCTGTGGGGCGGGTGATCTCCAGTTCGGTGTCAGCAGCCGTCGCCGTCGGGGTCTCGGCGGTGATCTCCAACTCGGTGGAAGACAGCGATTCGGCGCCGTTCCGGCGAGGCTCGCGAGTGGGCGTGTGCGTGTTCAGGGGAGGCTGCGCTGCCGGCGCGGTGCGGGGACGCGGCTGGGGCACGGCCGGCTCCCGCATATCCAGCGCAGGTTGCGGGTCGGCCTGGCGCAGCAGGGCGAGCAGCGACGCGGTGTCGTCGTCGCCGAGTCGGAACATCGTGGTGCCGCGCAGGTCTTCGCCGAGGCCGGAGCCGGTCGCGGAGACCGTGCCGTCAGCACGGACGTAGGCGGTGACGCCCGGCTGCCACTGGCCGATTAGCAGGCCCGTGATGCCAAAGCCGGACCCGTTGTCCAGCACCGCCTGCAGCCGTGTGCGCTGCTGGGTGGGAACTTGCGCGGCCAGCACCAGCGGCGGCCATAGAGGCGGTTGCTCAGCGGGGGCTCGGATGGGAGTGATGCCGGCGCGCACGAGCGTTTCGGACTCCAGCAGGTTCAGCGCGTCGTCGAGGCTGTCGACCACCCACAAAGCGGCCGGCAGCGGCGTGGCCGCGGCGGCGCGTCCCAGCACCGCGACCAGATCCTCGGCGGGCACCACCACCCGAGCGCCGGCCCCGTGGTCCCGCCCTGCACGTGCCGTGGTGAGGCCGGTGACCAACAGAGCGCGGATCGCCGCCGGCGCACCGGGCCCCAACAGGCCCAGACTGCGGGCGGTGGCGAGGTTCAGCGCGATCTCGCGGCCGTCGCGCACCCCCAACCGCGGCGCGCGTAGCGGGTCCTCACCGCTGCCAGGTTCGACGCTGCCAATCACCCGCATCGGGGCGACCGCACCGTGCTGGCGCTGTGCGGGCTCGTCGTGGTCGTCGTCGTCGAGGTCGATCTCGTCGTCGTGGTCGGCGCGCAGATGGGCGAGCCGGAGCTGGTAGACCACCGGCGCGACCGGATAGTCGTCCTGGTCGTCGCCGCCAGGCCGGTACCGGGCCCGGTATCGGCGGCGCGCGACCAGGAGCGCAGCACTGACCGCGGCGGCCAACCCGAGACTGACGAACACCTCCGGCCCCCACGACAAGCCCGGCGCCCGCGTCGACGCGGGCTGCGTGCCGCTGCTCGCGGCCGGCGTGTGTTCGTCGGTGGGCGCTGGCGTGGTGGTATGCCCGCTCGCCGGCGGCGACGTAGGTGGTGGCGAGGTCGTTGGTGGCGGGCTCGTCGGCGTGGGCGCCGGCGATGGCGTGCTGGCTGACGGAGGTGGCGGTGACGGCGGTGGTGTGGTGGTCTCGGCGGGGAGGTCGAGTTCCTGCCCGGGATAGATCAGGCTGGGCGTGGTGAACGTTCGCCCACCGGGCTGGGGCTTGCCCTCGTTGACACGAAAGATTTCCGGCCAGCGATCCCCGTCACCCAAAGTGCGTTGCGCGATCCGCCACAGGCTGTCGTGTACGCCGTTCACTGGGGCGCGCACGACCACCGACACCGGTCGCGTCGGCGCGGCACTCGCGCTCGCGACGGTGGTGGCGCCCTCCGCCGTCGGAGTCGTGAACGCAGCCTGCCGAACGATGACGGTGCTCGGCTGAGCCGGGTTCGACCAGGCCGGTGCGGTCGCTACAACCGGAGACCCTGTGCCCAGCGTGCCGGAGAACGTCGGGCTCGGGGCGGGGGTAGGCCGGTTGCCCAGCACTGACAGCAGGACGGCGCCGACCAGCACGCCGGCGAGGGTGTGCATGGGTCCGGCTTCGGACAGGTCCGGCCAGCGCATGTTGCGCGCGATGTCGACGGTGCAACGCAGGACGTCGACGGTGAAGGCGAACCAGGTGATCCAGCAGGCGCAGGCCAGGAAGTCCACCACGAACGTCGTGCTCATCGCAGAAAGTAGGAAGTCCCCTACCTCCGGCCAGGTCGGCACGTGGTGCGGCAGTGGCCAGCCGATGTAGTGCACCAGCGCCCACGGCAGGACGAAGACTAGGGCGGCCAGCACCGCGACGGCGATCAGACCGCGCAGCAGCCGACCGAAAAACCCCATGACGACGGCGAGTATCCGCCAAGCCCGGCGAACTGGACCCGGCGACTGTGCCGGCCTGCGGCGGCCGCGGCGCGATGGTGCGGTCATGTCTTGCTCGATTCCTTGGCGCTACAAGGCTTATGTCTCTGCCGGCACCCGCATAGCAAGAAAGGCAGGGATCCGAGTGGCCGGGGGCTTGATCGTCTGTCTGCCGTCATGCGACCTCTGCGGCGACATGCTCTGACTCAGTCGCGGAATCGGTCGGCGGCGGTGACAGTTCCGAAGGCGTCTGTGCGTGGTGATTTCTCGGTGTCCGTGCCGTGGGCTTCTCTCGGCTCGTGCTGTTCTTCGGATCGGCACCGCTGGTTGACCGCTTCCGCTTGGTGCGGGTGGTCTGGTGGGCTGCCAGGCAGTGGTTGAGGTCGCTTGCGGGTACTTCGGTGATGAGGGCTGCTTCGTTGACGTCCATGACGTCACTAGCGGTCGCGAGGGCGTCCCCGATGTCTCGCTCGGTGGCTGCCAGCTCTTCCAGCAAGGCCGCCCGGCGGCCGGCACGTTCCTTGATCGTCTTGCACGCGGCCTTGCGCTTCGCGGTCCTCGGGGCGTCGATCTCCTGGACGCGCTGGTCGATCTCGTCAAAGTTGGGCATCCTGGTCTCTTTCTCTGTTGGTGGGCGTAGCAGCAGGACGTGGTTAAGGCTCCGGTGCCAGCACGCCGCGCTCGGGGCTGGCGCTGGCTTGGCTGTGCACCGTCAAACTCTCGATGCCGATCAGCCCGAGCAGTTGGGTTCGTTGGGTGGCGGTGACCGTCACGGTGACGGTGTTGCCGGCGACGCTGACCGAACCGGTTGCGTCTACTGTGGACAGATACCGTTGGGCATCGGTGACCGCGTCGGCAGGCAGCAGACGCAGCGTGTGGGTGGCGCGGTATGCGGTCAGGTCGAGAGCTTGAGCGCCGGCCCGCGCGGCGGCCTCGGCCTGGTCGTGAGCTTTCACCTTGGTTGCCAGCGCCAACCCTCCATCCAGGGTGAGGCCAGCCAAGCCGAGGATGGCGACGGTCAGCACCACAACGAACGCGGTCACCCGCCCCTCATCTGCCGCCCACCACACCCGTACGACGGTGCGCCACCAACCGATTAGGTCCCGCCATCCTGTTGGCCGTTGGTGGCGCCCATGGCCGGTCATGACGAACCACCCAGGGTTGTTACGGTGGACGAGCGGAAAATGTCGATGGGCTCGCTGGCCGTGGCGGACACGACTTTCTGTCCTGGGACGCCCAGCAGCAGGGCGTCGCCAAAGTTCACCGTGCAGGTCACGGTCACGGTGACCACACCGCCGGGCACCATGCCGCCGGTGGCGGTGTCCACGCTCACCGACGCGCACACGACACTGCCCGCGGGCAAGGCGGTGGTAGCGGCCGACTGCGCCGCGGTCATCGCGTCCGGACTGGTGCGTTGGATGCTTGCGGCGCGCGCCGCCTGATGCGCGGCATCGTTGAGCCGGAGCCGCGCGTCCACACCACGGTGGATGACCACGGCCACGAACAGCAGCAGCACGATCAACAGCGGCACCGCCAAGGCGGCCTCGGCTGCGGCCGAACCCCGGTCATCGCGCCACCACGCCACCCATCGCGCACGACGGCGACAGCCCAGCAACGGCGGACCGCCCGGACGACGGTCCTGCCGCCGGGACGACGGGCGCGATAGCGTCGCCGGCGGCACTGAACTCAGCGTGTTGTCCACGGTCTACCTCCCGCCCGCGAGGTCGGGCACGAACCGCTCGACCGGCCCAGCGGCTTCGGCGTGGACGGGCAGATGCAGCAACGGAATCACCATCGAGGCCATGCCCGTGATCTGTATGGACGCCGAATCGGCGGTGCGGTTGGCTGACACGTTCGTGTCGGTCAGCGGCCCCCGCCCCAGCTCGTCAAGCAGTTGCTGCGCGCTGGCTTGACCGTCAGCGGCGGTGCCGTCCTGCGCGCGGCAGGCGGCGAGTCCTTGCGCGGCTGCGGCTTGCGCGATGTGCGTGGCGTGCGACCACAGAGCGAACTGCACGATTGCCAGCAGCATGAACAACACCAGCGGGATCGCGATCACCAGCTCGGCGCTCACCGAGCCCCGGTCACCCACCAGCACACGGCGCACCTGGCGCAGCACAGCCGCGTGGGACCGGCGCCGCGGCCGTTTGTGCTGCGCTGTCTGGGAAATCGTGCGGGCGGTCATGACTAGCCCAGGTCGATTCCGTTGGCTTTGGTGGTCACCTTCGTGACGATGACCGCGATCACCGCCAGCGCGAGCACGACCAGCAGCGCAGTCACCAGCACGGTCTCGGTGGAGTACCCAGCCTCGGGATTGCGGCGCAGCACCTCGACACGAGCGCGCAGCCGCGTCCACAACATGAGAAGATAGGGGTGCATCGTTGTCACTTCCTTCCATCGTGCTGTCCACAGCGATCACGCCCCCGCAGGGAGTTCTAGAGTCCGTTGAGCACTTGTGTGAGCGCCGGGTATGCGATGAATGCCAAGAACCCCAGGAACAACAGCATCACGGGCAGCGACATACGCTCGGTCGCTGCGATCGCGTCGCCTTCGGCGTCGGTGATCTGGTGGGTGCGCAACGCGGCGGCCTTCGCGGCCAGGGAGGCACGCACCTTGGCGCCCTCGGTGCCGGCCAAGCTGACCGAGGCCGCCAACTCAGCGAGCTCGGTGACAGCCAGTTCCTCGCCGAGTTGCCGCAGCGACGCCCACGGCGTCGTGCGGGTCAGCCGCGCGGTGTCCAAGGCGCGGCGGATCTGCTCGAACGCCCACCCCCGGCCGACGGCCACCGAGTCGTTCAACGCGCTGTCCACACCGGCTCCTCCAGCCAAGGTGATCCACACCAGGTCCAGGTAGGCAGACAGGGCGTGGCGAAATCCGGTCCGTGCCTTCGCCACATCCGAACGGGCCTGCAGGTCGGGAAGAACGAACCCGACAACAGCGAGCATGAGCCCAGCGATTACAGGGAACTCGACGCCCAGCGACACATCGGCCAGCATCAGCAACAGTTGCAGCAGCACCGGCGCGAGAAGACCGGCAATGGCCAAGGCCGCCTTCTCCGCCAAGTGCGCGGCCACCGGGCGCCCGATCACCGCAAGGTCACGGGACAACCGGTCACCCGGCAGACCGAAAGCACGCAGCAGCCCGATGAACGGACGACCAATACAGGCCGCCCACCCTGCGTCCTCAGCGGCCACAATCGGCGCAGGTGCCGGTGGTGCACTCAGTCGCCCGAGCACGACACCCAATGCCGGGCGTGGCGGAAACACCCACACCGCCACCGCCCACAGGCCGATGCCCAGGCCGATTCCCAGTATCAGTGCGGTGATCACAGGCGTTCCACCTGCCTTTCGTTACCCTGCAAGGGATCGGGCACAGCGGTCTGGCCGGCTGCGAGGAATCGTGTCGGCTCGGTGACCCGCGCGATCCGCACCAGCCAGCCGAATCCAAGACAGAACAACGCGCCGATACCGAGCAGCACAACCTGGCCGACCACCGAGTCGTAGGCAGACAGGTAGGGGCGGTTGAGCAGCACCACGGCGACCGCGAAACCGAGCGTGGTGCCCACGATCACCCGCACCGACGTGCGGGTCCGGGCGCGGCCGGCTTCCACCCGCATCCGCATGGACGCTTGCTCGCGGGCGGTGTGCGCCAGTGACCCGAGCAGGTCGCCGAGTTGGCGGGCGTGTTGCTCGGCAGCTGACACGAGCGCGGCGATCACCAAGTCACCGGTCGGGTCAGCCAACTGGTCGGCCAGCTCGCGCAGGGCGAGAGCGAGCCGGTCCCCGTTCTCGATCCGTGCAGCCAGAGCGGCGATTTCACGGCGGATGGCCGGCGGAGACAAAGGCGCGGTCGCCAGGATCGCCTGCTCCAGCCCGGAGGCAGCCGACAGCGTGTCGCGCAGCATTTCCGTCCACGTCGCGATCGCCTCGATGCGCGCGACCCGGCGGGCGTGCTGCGGGTCGCGGCCCAGCACCCGCGGCAGCGCCCAGCACGCCACGCCGGCCAACACAGCGCCGACAACCCACCCTGTCGCCACGCCGGCGACCCAGCCGACCGCGATCGCTAGTCCGTTCCGCACCGCCTGGCGTTGATCACTTGGAGCGCCCTGTCGCCGGCGTAGCGGGAACCGCCGGGGCCGGTCGGGATCCACGCCGCGGACACCGACAATCAGCAGGAGCACACCGGCACCGGCCCCCAGGCCCAGCGCCGCGGCCAACGCGGTGGTGAGGGTGACGGTCACGACGCCCACCAGCCTTCGGGCCGCTCCAGCGCGGCGGGGTCGAAGCCGACGTCGACCAGGTCGTCGAGCGTGTCGGTCCGCAGCGCCCCCGCCACGGGATGGGCACGTCGGTCGGATGCGGGCCGGTAGATCTCGTTGGAGACCACCTGCGGGCCGTCGGCGCCGACGACCTCGCGGATCGAGGACACCACCCTGGTGGTGCGGTCCGTGCCGCGCGCGAGGTGCACGACGAAATGCACCGCGGAGGCGACCAGCAGGTTGGTTGCCTCCAGCGGAAGCCGCTCGACGCCTTGGGCGGCGTAGGAGGCCAGGCGGGTGAAGGCGATGCGGGAGCTGGAGGCGTGCAGGGTAGCCATCGAGCCGTCGTTGCCCTGCGACATGGCGTTGCACATGGGGATGACCTCGGGGCCGCGGATCTCGCCGACGATCACCCGGTCCGGCGACATGCGCAGGCCCCAGCGGACCAGTTCGGACTGGGAGATCGCGCCCTCGCCCTCGATGTTGGCCTCGCGGGCTTGGAAGGCGGTCACGTCGGCGTGGATGTCGGGGTCGAGTTCCAGGCCGAGTTCGAAGGCGTCCTCGATGGTCACGATGCGTTCCATCGGGTCCATTTCCGCGGCCAACGCCCGCAGCAGGGTGGTCTTGCCCGCGCCGGTGCCGCCGGTGATCAGCACGTTCTTCCGCGCCCGCACCAAGGCGCGCAGGAACTCCTGCAGGCCGGCGTCGATCGTGCCCTTCGATCGGAGTTCGGGGAGGGTGACGGTGAGGTAGCCGTGCCGGCGGATCGACAGCGACGTCACACCGCCCGCCGTCAACGCCATCACCGCGAACAACCGCTCCCCGCCCGGCAGCTGGAGGTTGACCGCGGGCGAGCCTTGGTCGAACCGCCGCTCCTGACTGGAGGCGCGAGCAGCGAGCAGCCGCACCAGGTCGGTCAGTTCCTCGTTCGAGGAGGCGATCGGGGCGACTTGGGCGCGGCGGCCGTCGTTGTACTGGACGAAGACCCGGTCGAACCGGTTGGCGTTGATCGTCTCCACACTTGTGTCGTCCAGCAGCGGTTGAAGCCCGGCCATGCCGAACAGCTCGTTGATGACTTCCCTGATCACCTGCTGCTCGACCGGGCCGTCGACCAACGGGCGGTCGGCGTCGAGCTCGCGTTCGGTGTGCACGGCGACCGCGTCGTTCAGGATCTCCTGCGCCAACTGGCGCCGAGCCTCGCGGCTGACCGGTGCACCGGTGCGCCGCTGCTGGGCCTCGACTCGCTGGGGCAGCTCGGTGCCCAGGGTGTCGCGCAGGTGCTGGCGCAGCCGCCCGGCGGTGGCCGACAGGTCGACCGGCTCGGGTGCGCCGTCAGCATGCGGTGCAGGTACAGCGGCGTAGCCCGGTGGTGGCGGCTGGTGTGGTGGCGGACTCTGTTGCCACCCGCCGTGCTGCTGGTGTGGCAGGTAAGGGCGCAGCGGAACCGGGGGCGGAAATCCGTTGCCGTTCGGGGGGTACGTCATGACACCGCTCCGCCCCGTGGGCTGGTATTGGTGAAAGGCAGGAGGCCTTGGGGCAGCGGGGCAGACCGCACACCCTGGACCGCCACCGGGCTGTCCGGCACCCCAGGCACCGACCGCAGAACCGGCACCGGCCGGCTCTGCGCCGCCGCCTGATGAGGGAGTGCCACGGGTGCCTGCTGGGCTGCCAGCTGTGCCGCAACCGCGTGCGCGAACTGTCCCAGCGGTGAATGCGCGGGCCCGCTACGCCTCCACGGCTTCCCACTGGGCCGCCCGCACAACACGCCCGCGCCCTGCGGATCATCCGGCACCCGCCCCATCGGCGCCACACCCAGCTCGCGCGCGACCTCGGCCGGGGAGTATCCATCGCCGACCAACAACAGCACCGGACGCGCCGACCACCGGCCGATCGCCGGCAGCCGGCGGGCCAAGTGCGCGAGATCGTCCCCATGCCCGCCGGTCAGCAGGATCATCGCGTCCGACGCCCGCACGATCGGCATCGCCGGCGATCCGACGTCCACGCGCCCGCAGTCCACGATCAGCACGGTGTCCGGCATGTTCGCCGCCGCCCGCACCACCCCCGCCCCGGCAGTAGGATCTGCCGTCAGCGCGGACAGCGCCCCGCGTGCACGGTCGGCGTCCGGCGGGGCAGCGAGCACCGGCATCCCACCGGGCATGGCCTGGGCGTGCTGCCACACCAGCGCCGGATCACCGCTGCGTCGGGCCGCCGCGGCCAACGTCAGCAATCCCGGTGCGGACTCCAGCGAGAACCGGGCGGCGAGGTCGCCCCCGGAGGGGTCGGCCTCGACCAGCACCGGCCGATATGGCGCCGGCCACCGGGCCGCGAGCGCGACCGCGAACGTGGTCACCCCTGGCGCACCCTTGACCGACACGACCGTGACCAACATCAGCGGCCACCTCCCGACACCATCACCACGGACAGCTGCCCCGCGGGCACCGCCGCGACCTGGCGGGCCGCCGACTCGCCCAGCAGCACCGAGATCACCGTGATCTGCTGGTTAGGTGGCGAGGTCACACTGGTGACCACCGCCGGCCACACCGACGACGGATCCGCCGTCGGCGCGCTCGCGACCGCGCCGCCGACCTGGCCGGGCACGAACACCACCGACACGTGCGCGCCAGGTCCGACCTCGGGTGGGAACTGCCCGGACTTCAACGACAACGCCGCCAACGCCTGCCCCGCAGCCGGGACACCGCCAGACCCCACCGCGTCCGGCGTGAGCAACGCGCCCACGGTCAGACTGGTGGACACCGCCTTGCCGACCACGCTCGCGGCCTGGCTGGCGTCCACAACGGACACACCAGGATCGACGACGACGTTGACCTGCTTGAGATCCTGCGCCGTCAACACCTGCCCGACCGTGACCGGCCGGGCCAGAGCCAACACCGGTTCCCGAGTGTCGGACGTCAGCGACCAAACGACGAACACCCCCGCGCAAACGATCACGAGCAGCGTGCCCAGCAGCAGGTGCGGCACACTGCGCCTGCGGCCGCCGCCTCGCAGGCGTGATGCGGCAGTCGCCTGGGTTGCTCTGCGAATCACCCGACGTCGAACACGGGACTCGCCGTTGCCGATGGGTCCGTTTCTCCTTGCTGGTGCTCTGATTGTGGTCTGCATGACACCGACATGATCAGCGCAACTCGACCGCTGCGGTGGACAACCCCATTGGGGCGCAATGTCTTCAGCCTTCGCCACTGGTCGAGAACGAGCTGTGCCTGGTGGTACCTCATCACCGCTCAGATGGCGCAGCCCGGCGATGGGTTCGGCGGCCTGAGAGCATTGGATCGTCAGCCCGTCATCGAGGAGGTCGCTCGTGTCGTCTACCAGCACCATCATTCGTACCCGTGACGGGCTGCGGCTCTCCGGCACGTTGGTCACACCGGAGAGAGACGCCGACCGTTCGGTCGTGCTCGTGCATGGCGGCGGTGTGACTCAGGATGAAGCCGGTTTTTTCACCCGGTTGGCCGCAGGCCTGGCCGATGCCGGCGTCGCCTCGCTGCGGTTCGATCTCCGCGGCCACGGTGTGAGCGAAGGTCGGCAGGAGGACCTCACGCTGTCGGCAATCCTCAACGACGTCCACGACGTGCTGTCCCACGTCGGCACCCGCTCGGTGAGTCTGCTCGGCGCCAGCTTCTCGGGCGGCATCTGCGGCTACTACGCCGCACGTGGAGCGATCGAGCTGGACCACCTGGTGCTGTTCAACCCGTTGCTGAACTACAAGAAGCGGTTCATCGACGACAAGCCGTACTGGCACGACGACAGCATCGACGACGAGGCGGCGGCCGAGTTGGCCACCGAGGGCTTTATCCCGCACTCGCCGACGTTCAAGCTTGGCCGGCCGCTACTGAACGAGATCCGGTGGATCCAGCCGCACACGGTGCTTGGCGAGATCACCACGCCGACGATGATCGTGCACGGCACCAAGGACACCTTCATCCCGATCGATTCGTCCCGCGCCGCCGCCGCACAGCTCGGCGGCGAGCACGAGCTGGTGGAGATCGATGGTGCCCAGCATGGCTTCGCCGTCCACGACGATCCGACCTACGCCAACCCGCAGAGCCAGGAGTGGCAGGCCCACGTCATCCGCACAGTCGCGGACTGGCTGCGCCGGTAGGAGGCCCTAGACGCGCAGCGCTTCCCGCAAGTCGCGCACGGCCGTCCTGCCACGCCAACGGTCAAGTCGGGCTACGACGCCGTTCAGTTCCTCGATCGTGCGCGTCGATTTGGTCTTGCGGGCCAGTGCGACCGACTTCAGGCCGGTCGCCGACGCGGCATCCGGCTCGCCGGCCAGCGCGAGCGACGACGCCATGTGTGACAGGAAGTAGCCGTAGTCCCTGGGGGAGAAGCTCTTGGCGGACAACCACTCCTGATATAGCTCGGCGGCTCGACGAGGCTGGCCGGCCTCGGTGTGGCACAGGGCCGTCTGCATGGTGAGCAGGTCCTGGTTGTAGTGCGCCCCCAGTGCATGACCGTCGTCGCCGGCGTTCGCTAGCAGCTCGTGCGCTTCGTCGAGCTTACGCTGCACGAGATCATCGTCGCCGCCGGTCATTGCGTATCCGCGCGCCTCCTGTTGGGCAGCGTCGGCTCGGACCCGTGGCGGGAGGTGCCACGTGCTCGACTGCGCGGCCTCAGCGAGCGACAGCATTGCCGCGCCATCACGTTCGTCGTATGCCGCCTGGGCCTTCTTCAGCAGCACGTATCCCTGCATCGCCAGGTCGCCGGACACCTGGGCCCACTCCGTGGCTCGGTCGCGCCAAAACGTCGCCAGCACTGGATCACGAACATCCCGGTAGAGCCAGCCGGCGAACTCGGCTCCCTCGGCGCCCAAACGAAGGAGTTCTCGCCGGACATCGGGCTTCACCTCACGCGCGTGCCGGTCGATGGCGTTCACGATCGTCAGCACGGTCGGCAGCGTGTCGGCAGGACCTTGATCGCCGTCATCGGTCTTGCACTTGTCGAGCTGACGACGGAAGTATTCGACAACGCTGCCGTCCAGGTAGCGACGAGCGGCGTCGAGAGCTGCCGCGACGTGCTGCGCCTCGTCAAGCGACAGCACCGGCAGTGCGGCGGCAACTGCGCCGCGAGTGAGAAGCGCACGTCGGGTGAGCGGGCTCATCTGGCTCCATCCGCGGTCCGTCGCCGGATCCTGCGCCGCCGCGTTGCTGTCCGCCAGGCATTCGTCGACAAGACGTTCGTCGTCCGGCTCCGTCAAGTCCTCCGGCATCGGGAACCAGAGTAGGTCACGAGGAATACGAAGAACTCTAGCCCATCTGACGAGCTTGTCCAGATCGACGATCCTCGGGTTGTTCTCGGTCCGGCAGAGCTGTGACTGAGTCAGCCCGACCCAAAGTGCGGCAGTCTCTTGAGAGATGAGCGCCGGATGGTGGGGGTGGGTTCGGAACGCGCGCATAACGGCTCCGATATTCCGCGCCGCCAGCGCCTCGCGCATGTACGGGGCTTGCCAGAACTCGGGCGGCACCTCCGGTACTTCGCTACGTCTGACCAGGGCGGACTGCGCGCAGGCGAAGCACATCCGGCCTCTGTTGTCACGAGCGATGCGCTTACCGCACGAGCACAGCCTGACCTGCTCATGGGAGCCCATCGCCACCCCCGCTCACGCATCTGTCGGACCTCACGGCTGGCCGCCGTTTTCAGGGTAGCACTGAATTGTGGCAACCGTTATGTGTCATGCGCATAGTCGGTGATGTGGCGCGAACATGGATTGCTCAAATGGTGGGATCGATGATCATTGGTGTTGGTTGTGGTCGATTTCAAGGGGATGGTCATGCCACACCATTTGAGCCTCGTTGGCCCTATGGCGGGCTTGCACCGGCTGTACGCGTGCGAGACCGACACGGCGGTCAAGCACGACACGCACCAGCCAGCTCGTGCGTTGTCGACCGGCGATCGACGCCTGCCGCGTGCAGCAGGCGTCCAGGACTCCGCCGATCGGCTGCCCGGACGCGACGAAGTCCAGCCGCTGCCACGACTTCTGTGCATGACCGTTATCCCGGTGCCGCGTGCCTACGACACCAATCTGAGAAACGCCACGCGACTGCTATCCGGCAACGTATTCGTGCCCACTGCGACACGGTGACCATCAGCAGGAAGAAGGAACGATGCCCCACCGACTGTCGCTGGTGCGCCGACTTGCCCTACTACGGCGGGCCTACACCGGGGAGACCGACTCCTCACTGCTGCCGGTGGTCACGTCCGGCGTCCAGCGGCTCACCGCCGACGACCGCGCGCTACTCCACGAGATCCTCGACCACAACCACATGGCCCGCTTGTTCGGCCATGACGAGATGCCGCCGCCACCTCCTCATGTCCGCCAAGCACTTCTGCATGACACGACTGATCCCGCTCAACAGGAACTGGAATCGGCTGTGCTGTCCGCTGCCGGCAAGGCCGTCAACTACCTGTACCTGCGTCAGCCCGCCGACCTGGGTCGGCCGGCACGGATCTTTCGCATGGTGCGCCCCGGCCGTGACGAGATGGTGTTGCACCTATACGGGGGCGTGCTGGGGCCGCTGCTGGCGGAACTGATGCCCCGCGAGATCGGCGGGGCTGTCACGGGTGTCCCGGGACTGCGGGCAGAGGTGTGCCGCCGGCACGTTGACCTTTACCTGGTGGACCAGCCGCAGGCGCGGATCATGCTGTCCAACGTGTCCTGGCGGCACTGGACGGCCGCGCTGACCTTCGTCGACCGTGTGATCGGATCGCTGGGCGAACTGGCTTGGCTGGGCAACGACCCAACTCCGTTGACCGAGGCCGAGCAGTTCACGATGGCCACCCGGCACCGAGCACCAGGCCCCGTCGCGCTCAACAGCGCGCTGTTGCGCCGGGGCGGAGTGTTCCGCGACGTGAGGTGGTGGCGAGCGTGGACCCGAGGACGCACGACCACCACGATCGAGTGGCCCACCGAATCCGCCGTGTCCGTCTTGCCGGCGTCCGATACCGCTGAGCCGCGCCCGGTCGCCGCGTCCCTGCACCTGGGTACGGTCGCCCGGCTGCTACTGCACCCGCTGTTCGGCATCCCCGGGCACAGCCCGCGACCGCACTACTTCCACAACGACCGCCTCACCCTGACGATCCCCGACCACGACAACGGTGACGCACGCTCCGGGGTAGTGGAACTCGTGCTGCGTCCACACAATCCCGACCAAGACGACGGCGACCCATTCGCGGGGCTGAGCTGGCGCGACGCCTCCGACGCGTGGACCGACTTCCAACGCGTGCTGGCCGCGCCCAATCCCACGTTCCCCAGGCCCGCGACCGCCCCCAAGCCAGGCCCCCACCAGAACCGCACCTAGTGATCATCCGAACGTACGACAAGCCTCGAATGGGTAGGACGTGGCACCTGCCGAACAAACATGTCATAAGTGCCGAGCACTAATCCCGTTGCAGGAGAACGACTATGACTGACTATGTAACCGTCGGCGAGCTGTTGCGGCTGATCGTCAATCGGATCGACGGTGCTGGCGGGAGGGACTGGCCGGGTGAGTCCGTCTACGCCTACGGGGGCGGACCGAACGACGCGATCCTGGTTGGGTTGGAGCACACCACCACCATCTTGGCCGTCAGCCATGACGGGCCCCGGTGGTTCCAACTCGACCTCCGGGAATTCGATCCATTCCGGGAACCCATCGTGGCTATGGACTACGACGTGCTGCAGGCGCTGGCTCGACGTGCCGGCATTGCCCCGCCAGGGCTTTAGTTCGTCAGCGGGCTGGGCAGGTGTGGGCCGAGATAGCCGATGTGCACCCGGCCGGTGCGGCCACGGGTGTCGTCGAGGTAGTGCATGCGCGGCGCGACACCACCACCGCGGTCGATCCGGATGTGCGCGGGGAAGTAGGCCCAGCCGCTGTCGTCCAGTTCGGTTGGGACCGGGAAGGTGCGGGCGGCGCGGAAGCGGTCGGTGGTGTCGACCATCCGTGACTCCCACCGGGCCACCAGCGACGGAGGGAGGCCGAACTCGCCGCCGTGATTGTCCACATAGGACGTAAAGTCGCCGGAGAAGTCGCCTGCGGCGTAGGCGTTGAGCGCGGACAGGGCGTTCCAGGTGCGGCGC
Source organism: Kutzneria sp. NPDC051319 (assembly GCF_040682195.1). NCBI lineage: Bacteria > Bacillati > Actinomycetota > Actinomycetes > Pseudonocardiales > Pseudonocardiaceae > Kutzneria > Kutzneria sp. NPDC051319. Next base: position 23,266 of record NZ_JBFBAM010000004.1, read on the forward strand.
AGCCAGCGGGGTGTGCGCAGGTTGCCGTCCAGCGAGGCGGCGGTGTCGGCCACCTGGTCCCCGATGACCAGGCCGGTCAGCTCGGCCGTGGCGGCGTCGATCAGGTCGGCGAAGGTGGCAAACCGTGTCGGCGCGGCGGGCGCGATGTCGGCGGCCGGGCGGCCCAGCTCGGCCAGCGCCGCGGTCTGCCAAGCCAGGCGGCGGCGTAGGTCGTCCAGTTCGTCCTCGGCCCGTTGGAGTTCCTCGGCGTAGAGGTCGCGCTCGGCGCGGGCGTCGTCGGCCTGACGCAGCGCCTCGCCGACGGTGGTGCGGCGCAACGCGGTGACGGCGTCGTGGTGGGCGCGGCGGTGCCGGAGCACGATGTCGGTCAGGCGGCGGCGTGATCGCTCGGACCGTTCCAATTGGACGGACAGCCGCTGGGTGTCGTCCTGGAGCCTGGCGACCCGAGTGCGGGCCGAGTCCGCCTCGTCGGTGGACTGCTTGAGCCGCTGGCGGAGGATCTGTTTGCCGCTCTCGTCGGGGGCGGTGATCCAGCGAACCGCCGCACTGGGCGCGTCGGCCCCGCCGATGATCACCCGCTCGTCGCCGGCCCACGCCTCGTTGAGGAAGCGGTCCCACATGGCCACGGTCAGCGGGAACGCGTGGCTGTCGGTCCGCCACGACGACCAGGCGATGCTCGCTTCGGCCAGGCGGCCCCATTCTGCGGGCCGGTGCAGGCGCTCGGCGGGGATGGCCAGCGTGGGCTGGTCCGCGTCGCAGCCGGGCGGAAGGTACAAGCGAACTTCGCTGGAATCGGTGCGCAGATGCTCGGGGAGCAGAGCGTTGACCGCGTCGGACAGTTCAGGGCTGAGCTCGAGGGAACCGAGAACGCCGGCCGTGGCACGGCTGAACCGGCCGTAGACCGACCGCAGGTCGCCCTGGGCGGGGATCAGCAGCAGCGGCGTTCCCCGCATGTCGACGGTGATGGTCTCGGCGAGGTTCTCGGCGAAGTCCGGGCCCTTGCCGGCCTCGCACGCGAAGAAGTGGTAGCCCATGATGCTGTCCCGCAGTGGGTAGTCGCTCAGGCCTAGGGTGAACAGCGGGGATTCGGTGCGCCCGGTCCAGGCATGCGGGGCGTCAGCGCGGACCAAGCAGAGCAGCTCGTCCTGGCTGAAATCGTGGTCGGTGATCACCACCACGGCGCGGACGGCTTTGGCCCCCTGTCCCCAGCGGACCCGCCAGCGGCGGATCGGCTCCTTCTTGGTGGTCACGGCGCCGCGGTCGATGATCTGGAGCACGCCAGCGTCGTGCTGGCGCGTGAGGACTTCCTCGTAGGTGTCGGCCAATTCGCGTCCGCATCGGGCCAGCACGCAGAACGAGGTGGGCGGCAGCCGATCGGCCACGGGCCGGTCCTCCTTGCTCGACGGGGTGCGCGTCGAGGGTAGCCAGCTCACCGGCAGGGTGGTTGCCAACGGTCACACCGCGCCGTGCCGAGTGTCACCCGATCAGCGGATTACTCACGGTGGAGAAGGGGGCACTGCACGTGCACGAGTTCGGTACTCTCGGGAACCGTTGGGTGACGGGCTGCGTCTACCTGCACTGATGGGTCTGGGACTACGCGACGGGGGTCGTGGCATGGCGCGGGTTGACTTGGGCGACGGGATGTCCGCTGACCCGGACGTGATCCAACAGGTGATCAACATGGTCACGGCTGAGCGGGACAAGCTGGATGACGTCATTGCGAAGTCGCGGACCTTGGAGCGCACGGTGGCACCGGGGAATGATCCGGTGACGGTCAACACGTTTCACAAGCCGATGCAGGCGTCGCATCCGAAGATGACCAAGGACATCACCACCGCTCAACAGGAGCTTCAGGACATCATCGACAATCTGACGGCGATGAAGAAGCTGTACACCGACGCCGACCAGTCTGGCGCTCACGGGCTGAAGAAGAAGGACGACTAGTGCGACGCGCAGCGATAGCAGTGGTGGCCGGGGCCGTGCTGATGGTGACCGGCTGCTCCACCCCGTCGTCCGTCGGTGGGACGCCTGGGCCGACCTCGACGTCCTCGGCGGGTGCGCTTCCCCCCGGCACGCCGAACGTCGCGAACCCGCTAGACACGACTGCTTTCCAGAAGACGCCGTGTTCGGTGTTGGCTGCCACGCAACTCCAGCAGTTGACGATCTCTGCGGCCGGCCAGCCTGATCTCACGGATGCTCTTGGCCCTGTCTGCCACTGGCATGACAAGGACGGCCCTTCGAAGATGAATCTGACCGTGTACATCGTAACGGCCGGCCAGGGATTGTCAGGTCCGTACAGCCAGAAAGCTAACTATCCGGTCTTCGAGCCGCAGCAGGATATCGGCGGCTATCCGGCGTTGATCGCGATGACCGATGACGCGCGTCCACAGGGCGACTGCCAGATCGGCATCGGCGTCAGCAACAAGCAGGAGATCACGGTCGAGGGTCAACTGAAGACCGGTGCGGACAAGTCGCCGGACATGTCGAATCCGTGTCCTCGGGTCCGAGCTGTGGCCGAAGCGGTGATCGCGACGATCAAGGCGGGGAAGTAATGGGGTTCGGGGACCTGCTCAATGCGGCCGGGAAGGCGCTCAGCGACGCCGGCAACGCGGTGGTGCACGGCGTGGACGAGACGGGCAAGGCCGTCGGGCACGCCGCCGGTTGGGCCACTGGCGGTGTCTACACCGTCTTCACCGGGGATTCCGCCGGGGGCCAGCGCATCGAGCAAAGCATGGACGCCGCCGCCGACCAGATCTTCTTCGACGGCGCGCTGCCGGGCATGGATCCCAAACAGATCTGGAGCTGGTTCCACGAAGGCCCCGACACCCAGTCCTACCAAACCGCGCATGCCACCCTCGGGTCGATCAACACCTCGCTGACCGACAGCGCGACCGCGGTCGCCTCGGCCAAGACCCTGCTCGCCAACGGATGCAGCGGCCAGGCCGCCGAACAGGCCCAGCAGGCCTTCCAGACCGCCAACGCCACGCTGACCGCGATCGGTCAGCACGCGGCGACCAAACAGGCGGCCTACGGCAACCAGGTGCAGACCTTCAGCAGCACCAAGAATTCTGTGGTGAAGGTGGCGGACAACCCGCCGCAGGTCAACCCGCTGGACATCAACCCGATCAGCCAGGTGGACACCGCCACCCAGGTCGCGGCTTATCAGGTTGGCGCGCATGGAAACCAGCAGGCTTACACCAACTACCAGCCGCCGACCAAGACGCACGCGTCGTCCATCCCCTCTGACGGCAGCGCGACCGCCACCCCGCAAGGAACACCCGCCGGCCCCACCGGCACGTACGGTCCGGGGATCAGCGAGCCCCGCTCGTATTCCGGCCCGCCCAGCGGCAACACCAGGCATGCCAGCACGGTCTCAGGACCCGGAGGCGGATCGCCGGCCGGGTCCCCTCCAGGAGGTCCTGGAGGATCGCAGTCCGGTGTCACGCCACCGGGATACGCCACGCCGCCGGGCTATTCGCCGCCGTCCTCGACAGATCTCGCCAGCTACAACGGGCCCGGGGGGTCGGGCCCCGGTGGCGGCAGCCCCAGCTGGCAGAACCCCAGTGGATACGGCGGCGGCACGGACAGCTCCCGGTCCGGCTCGGGCGGTTGGCTCGCCGGCGGCTACGGTCAGGGCGGCTTCGGCGCTGGCGGATCGGCCGCAGGCGGCGCCGGTGGAGCGTCGGGCGGCTCCGGCCTGCGGAGCGGGGCGTCCGGTGTCGGGCGGGGCTCCGGCCCCGGCGCGGGCAACGCGGCCGGCGTCGGCGCTGGTGAGGAAGCGATGGCCGGCCGGGCCGGTATGGGCGGTGCCCGAGGAGCCGCTGGGGCCGCCGGTACGGGTGTCCCAGGTGCCGGTGGTCGGGGCGGTAAGAAGGAAGCGGACGCCGAGCACAGGACGGCCGCCTACCTAGTCACCGAGGAGAACGGCAATGAGATCGCTGGCGATCTGCCGCCCGCGATGCCGGCCGGCGGCGTGATCGGCGAATAGCGGTGATCAGATCCAGTGTGGCCCTGGCCGCGCAAACCTATGCGGTGACGTGGATGTCGGAGGGATTCGACGTCCAGCACGAGTCGTTGTTCGTGCCGGTGGACACCAGCAGCGGCGCCCGACTGGCCCTGGCCACCGTCCAGGCCGGGCAGGAGCTGAGCCAGGCCGGGCTGTTGGACCCGGCCCGGGGTGTGCACCCCGATCTGCTGGACACCTTCCGGGCGCTGGCCAAGCCTGCGGTCGAGTTCTTCGCCTGGATCGGTGACCGGCAGCGCCCGAAGCCGGTGTCGGCGCTGGCGGCCGCGGCCGGCAACGAAGGCGTGCTCGCGGTCCTCAACGGCGCTACTCTCGGGTTGCATCCAGTGCGCCCCGACGCGCTCGCGGACGCTCTGGTCGCGCAGCTGCCTCATGCCGCGGCCGGGCATGGGCAGTCGATCACCGTGCCGGCCAGCGACATCGACGGCGCCGGACGTGGTCGCGGGGATGAGGAGTTCAGCGTCTTCGCCGGCCAGCAACGCAATCCCGCCGTGCAGCAGTTGAAGCGGTTGGTCGCGCAGCCCCGCCGGTGTGCCGCCCAGTTGTACGTCGCGGTCCGCGATGAGCTGGGTCGCCGGCATCGCTGTCCGTTCCCGCTCAACGTGATCGACACCGACACGGGGCGTTGGTTCGTGCAGCGCCAGCACGCGACGGGCGGCCAGGTGTGGCTGACCGCCGCGCCCGCCACACCGCACGTGCTGGCGTCCAAGCTGTACGAGATGCACCGCGTCTTGGCGGCCCACCGGCGGTGACGACGGCCAGCCACGGTCGTTCGGGGAGGCACACGTGAGCAAGATCAACGCGCATCCCGACCACTTACGTCGGTCGGGCGGCAAGCTCAGCGACTTCGGCGGCAAGCTGGCCGACGGCGGCGAGAAACTGCAGACGGCCGGCCAGAACCTGGTCTCGCACGCCAGTGGCGACCGGTCGGGCATCGGCGCCGTGGTGGCGAAAGCCATGGGCAAAGGAATCCAGGTCACCGGCAAGGTGTTCAGCGAGGGCGGCCGGGTCGTGCAGAGCGCCGGCAAACGCCTGGGCACCACCGCCGACCTGTACGAGGAGGCCGACGGCCGGGGCGCGAGTGGGCTGCGGCGGCTGCACCCGGACGCCAAGGGCGATATCGATCCACGAGGTGGCGGCCAGCGGTCCGGGAGCCGGGTCGGTGGTTCGCGGGGCTCGGGGCGGTCAGCCCGCCGGCAACTGGGCGACAACACGCGGCCTGGCGGCATCCCCAAGACCAAGAAGTGCGTCGGCGGTGACCCGGTCGATCTGGTCACCGGCGACGTGCTGATGACCCAGCTCGACCTAGCGCTGCCGGGCGTGCTGGCGCTGTTGTTGTCGCGCACGCACCAGTCGTCCTACCGCGCTGGCCGGCTTTTCGGGCCCTCGTGGGCGTCCACGCTCGATCAGCGGTTAGAGGTCGACGCCCAGGGCGTGGTGTTCGTCGGCGAGGACGGCCTGCTGCTGGCCTACCCCGCTCCGGGCGAGGACCCGGTGCTGCCGGTCGACGGCCCGCGCTGGCCGCTGCGGCGGGCCGGTGACGGATACGTGCTGGCCGACCTCGACGCGGGCCGAGAGCTGACCTTCACCGCCGACGGCACCTTGACGATGATCGGCGACCGGATCGGCCATCGCGTCGAGTTCGACCGCGATGCCGGCGGGAATCCGTTGCGACTGCGGCATTCTGGCGGCTACGTCGTCGACATCGCGACGCTGGACGGGTTGGTGGTCGGCTTGTCCGTCGCCGGCGCACCGGCCGTCCGCTACGGCTACGACGAGGACGGCAACCTCATCGAGGTGGCCGACCCGGAAGGCCGTGCGTACCGGTTCGCCTACGACGCCGACGGACGGCTGACGCAGTGGACCGACCGCAACGGCCATTCCTACCGGTACCGCTACGACGGTATGGGTCACTGCGTCGCCGGCGAGGGCGACAACGGCCTCCTGAACGCTTCCTTCGAGTACGGCGAATCGGTCACCACCATGACCGATTCGTTGGGGCAGAACACCTCCTACCACTTCAACGACGCACTGCAGGTCGTTCGGATCGTCGACGCGCTCGGCGGCGAGACCGTCTCCGAGTGGGACGCCTACGACAGCTTGCTGGCTCGCACCGACGCGCTGGGCCGCGTCACGCGCTACGAGTACACCGAAACCGGCTTCCTGCAACGACTCACCCGCCCCGACGGCACACAGACCGTTGCCGTGTATGGCGAAAACCGCCTGCCGGATATGGTGGTCGAGCCAGACGGGTCGGAGTGGCGCCGGTCGTTCGACCACAACGGCAACGTCGTGGCCGTCACCGATCCAACCGGGGCGACGACCCGCCTGGACTACGACGAGAACGGCCATCTCGCAGCTGTCACCGACCCGACCGGCGCGACCACCCAGTTCGAGTGCGACGCCTCAGGCCAGACCATCGCCGTGACCGACCCGCTGGGCGCGCTCAGCCGGCATGACCGCAACCAGCTCGGCCAGATCGTCGCCATCACCGACGCCCTCGGCGGCCTCACCCGAATGACCTGGACCATCGACGGCCGGCTTAGCGAACGCGTCCTGCCCGACGGCACCAGCGAGCACTGGACGTACGACGGAGAAGGCAACGAAACCAGCTACACCAACGGCATCGGCGAGGTCTTCACCACCGAGTACGGCGGCTTCGACCTGCCGCTCGCGCGGACCGAGCCGGGCGGCGTGCGCACCGAATACGCCTACGACACCGAACTGCGGCCCATCGCGGTCACCGATCCGGCCGGGCTGGTCTGGCACCACGAGCACGACGCGGCCGGCAACATCATCGGCGAGACCGACGTCAACGGCCGCCGCCTCAGCTACACCCGCGACGCGTGCGGCCAGCTCGTCATGCGAACCAACGGGGCCGGCCAGACCACGCAGTTCACCCACGACGTGCTGGGCCGGCTCGTACGCCGCAAGTCCGACGACACCATCACCAGCTTCGAGTACGACCCGGCCGACCGGCTGGTCCGCGCCACCACCGACGGCACGGAACTCACCTTCACCCGGGACGTGCTCGGCCAGGTCGTCGCCGAGACGTGCGACGGCCGCACGCTACTCAGCGCCTACGACGCCATGGGGCGCAAGATCGCCCGCACCACCCCGACCGGCGCGGTGTCCCGGTGGAGCTACGACGCCACTGGCCTGGCCACGCAGCTCACCGCCGGCGGGCAAGCCATGGCCTTCGGCTACGACGCCGCCGGCAACGAGACCAGCCGCCGATTCGGCGCGGCAACCTTGACGCAGACCTGGGACGCCAACCACCGCCTACGCGCCCAGGCCCTGACCACACCCGGTCCAGCCGGGCAGGAACGGCTGGTCCAGCGCCGCGCCTACCGGCTGCGCGCCGACTCCGCCGTGACGGCGATCGTCGACCAGGTCGCCGGGATCCGGGAGTTCGACCTCGACGCCGTCGGCCGGGTCACCGCTGTCACCACGCCGCAGCAACGCGAGCAGTACGCCTACGGCCCTAACGGGGTTCTCACCGCTCCCGACCGCGTCCACGCCGGCACCCTCCCCCGCGCCGCGGGCGCGAGCCGCTACGAGCACGACGGCCAAGGCCGCGTGATCGCCCGGCACACCCGCACGTCGTCCGGCCAGACCCGGACCTGGCGGTACGCGTGGAACGCCGACGACCGGCTCACCGCCGTCACCACACCCGACGGCGTCACCTGGCGTTACCGCTACGACGGACTCGGCCGCCGCATCGCCAAGCTGCGCCTCGGCCTCGACGGACATGTCGCCGAGAAGACAACGTTCGTCTGGGACGGCGCGACGCTGGTCGAGCAGATCCACTCCGGCGGTCAGGCCATCACCTGGGACTACCAGCCCGGCGGGTTCACCCCGATCACCCAGACTGAGCGAATCCAGACGGCGCAGGAGTGGGTCGACAGCCAGTTCTACGCCATCGTCACCGACTTGATCGGCACCCCACACGAACTCGTCGACGGCTACGGCGCGATCGCCTGGCGGCAGCAGACCACCCTGTGGGGCGGGCAGCTCGCACCCGGCCAGCAGGCGTACTGCCCGCTGCGCTTTCCCGGCCAGTACTTCGATGCCGAGACCGGCCACAACTACAACCTGTTCCGCTACTACGACCCCGACACTGCCGGCTACCTCTCCCCTGATCCGCTCGGGCTCGACGCCGGTCCCAACCCCAACGCCTACGTGCCCAACCCGATCGACTGGCTCGACCCGCTCGGCCTGGCCGGCTGCAACGACCCGCGCAACCAGCCCGGCGTCGCCACCGGCGCTGAGGGCCTCGCCGACGTCAAGGGCAAGTGGCTGCGCGGCTCGCACGGTAACGCCGGCCGCATCCCCGGCCAGATCGCCCGCCAGCTGCAGGGCCAGCAGTTCAACACCTTCGACGACTTCCGCAAGGCGTTCTGGAAGGCCGTCGGCAACGACCCGCACTTGACCAAGGAGTTCGGCGCCGATGGCGTCCGGCGCATGCAGAACGAGCTCTCGCCGTTCGCGCACAAGAGTCAGCACGTCGGTAAGGTGAGGAACTACGCGTTGCACCACGTGACACCCATCCAGCACGGGGGTGGCGTCTACGACATGCGCAACATTGTCGTCGTGACACCCCAGTTCCACCGCGACGTCCTCGACCGCAGCTACCACTACGGATGAGAGAGGCGAGAGATCACATGGAACGCCTGACCCGGGAAGAGATGATCGCCCTCGTCGAGCGGCTCAAGCGAGGCGAAGGAGAGGACGCGGAGGCCAGCGACTGGATCGGCCAGCTCGAACGCTCGCTGCCCAACCCGCACATCTCCGACCTGATCTTCTGGCCCGCGGAGGGTGAGGAGAACCTCACCGCCGAGCAGATCGTGGACAAGGCGATGGAGTACCGGCCGATCGAGCTCTGACCACCAGTCCGAGGGCCGCGCCGTTGCCATCTTCCCCGAGCCCGCCTAGCGAGTGAGGTTCACCCCGGGTAGTGGACACCGAGTTAGCAGGATCAGCGGTCCTGCTGGAAGGATGTCCTCATGCCTCCTCGCAAACGCCGGTCCTACACGGCCGAGTACAAGGTCGAGGCTGCCCACCGCGTGATCGATTCCGGCCGCACGATCGTTGAACCCCACCAGCACCAGCACCGGAGGCACCCGCCCCCTCTCCCTGCGCGACCTCGGGCACCGCAACGTCGGCGACTGATCGGAGTAGCGTCCACTGTCGCGTCAGCGATGTCCTGGAATGTGCGCGTACGGGGCATGCTGTGAGAATCGCTGGGCCTCGTCCACGACGTGATCAAGGATCGTAAGTGAGCAGTCACTCCCTGACGACCTGCCCCGCGCCCCGCGGCGCACGAGCAGCTGCCGCGCCTGCATTGGCAACTGCGTTGATAGCGACCGAGCAGCCGATGGTGGCTCCACCAGTGCACACGAGGGCGCCGCAACCGCCACGATCTACACCAGCACCGTCGTCAGGGCACCGCCTTGTTCGCGACAGCGGCCGATGGCGATGACGGTGGTGCGGAGACGACGTGCCGGCAGCTGTGGCTTGACCTGGCTTTCGGCAGTGCCCTCGCGGTGTGGGGCGGTAGCGGTACCGAGGGAAGGGTCAACTCCTGTCAGACCCCTCCGACAGAATGAGATCACTCCGAGCAGAAGGACCTACCCCTGGTGACCATCACGCAGCAGGACCTGGAGGCTCGCCTCTGGCAGGCCGCGAACGCGCTTCGCGGACCGGTTGATCCTGCCGACTTCAAGACGTACGTCTTCCCCATGCTGTTCTGGAAGTGGATCAGCGACACCTGGGTCCACGAGCACGCCGAGGCGCTCAAGGACTACGGCGACGGCCTCAACGACGAGATCGAGGGCGACTACCACCGCTTCGAGATGCCCGCAGACACGCTCTGGAGCGAGGCGACCACAAAGGTCACCAACCTGGGCGCCGAGATCGCGAAGGCCTTCCAACGCATCGAGAAGGCGAACCCCCGATCGCTTGCAGGTGTCTTCGGCGATGCTTCATGGGGAAACCAGGAACGCATCCCAGAGTCGACTCTCCTGGGACTCATCAAGGCGTTCAACGAGATCCGTCTCGACCCCTCCACCGTAAGCCATGACCTGCTCGGGGCGGGCTACGAGTACCTGCTGAAGAACTTCGCGGACGAGTCCGGAAAGAAGGCCGGTGAGTTCTTCACCCCGCGAGAGGTGGTCAACCTCATCGTCGGTGTCCTCCGCCCGGAGCCAGGGGAGTCTGTGCACGACCCGACCTGTGGATCAGGCGGCATGCTCGTGGCGACCATCAACCAGGTGCGCGAGCAAGGCAAGGATCACCGGACCCTCCGGGTCTACGGTCAGGAGGTCAACCTGACGACCGCCTCGATCGCGCGCATGAACCTCTTCCTGCACGAGATCGAGGACTTCGACATCAAGCGCGGCGACACCCTGCGCGCGCCGGCGTTCAAGGACGCGAATGGCGCGCTGCGTCAGTTCGACGTGGTCATCGCCAATCCGCCGTTCTCGCTGACGGACTGGGGCGCCGACCGCTGGCCCGCCGACCCGCGCGCCTTCTGCGGTGTCCCGCCAGCCAAGAACGGCGACTACGCGTTCATCCAGCACATGATCTCGTCGATACAGCCGGGGTCCGGCCGGGTTGGCGTGGTCATGCCGCACGGCGTCCTGTTCCGTGGCGGCGCCGAGGCCCGCATCCGGCAGTGCCTGATCGAGAAGGACCTGCTCGACGCGGTCATCGGCCTGCCACCCAACCTCTTCTACTCGACGAGTATCCCGGCCTGCATCCTGGTATTCCGTGACCAGAAGACCGAAGCACGGAAGAACCACGTCCTGTTCGTCGACGGCTCGGCACGCTTCGTCAAAGGCAAGAATCAGAATCGAATGACCGACGAGGACATCAAGGTCCTCATCGAAGCCTACGAAACCGGCGAAGATCCCGACGGCGAGGGCGGCGCGAACGTTCGCCTGGTGCCGTTCGACGAAATCAAGAACAACGGCTTCGACCTCAACATCGGTAGGTACATCAAGGTCGCCGCCGAGGAAACCGCGGACCTGGGCACCGCTCTCGTTGCGTACGCCGACGCCCGGCAGAAGCGACTGGAGGCCGAGGAAGCGATGTTCGCACGGCTCGCTGCGGCCGGGATCGACTTGAGCTTGTTCGGGGTACCCAATGGATGAGTGGACATGGGTCTCCGCGGGGTCCGTCACAACCCAGCGCAAGGACATCATTCAACTGATGGACGGCCTTGAGTATCGAACAATGGGCGTGCGGTGGTACGGCAAGGGAGCATACGACCGAGGCATCGGAACGACTGAGACGATCAAAGCCAAGCGGCTCTACCGTGCGACGGCCGGAGACTTCGTCTTCAACCGCATCGACACCCAGAAGGGTGCATTCGACGTCGTTCCGGACGGCTTGGACGGAGCGCTGGCGACTAACGAGTTTCCGCTATATACGACAGATTCTGGCAGGCTTCTGGCCGGATTCCTACTGTTGTACTTCCGGCAAGAGTCGGTCCTCCGTGCCATCGCGAACTCTCGAGCCGGCTCGGAGGGGCGGGCACGCTGGAAGGAAGCCGACTTCGAGGCTTGGCGGGTCCCCCTGCCACCTATTGGCGAGCAGCACCGCATCGTCCACCTTATGTCTACCGTCGACGCTCAGGTGCAGGCGCTTCGCGCAGAGATTGGTTCGGCTCGACATCTCCACAATCGTCTACTCGCCGAGTCCTTCGAGAACACCAACGGCCACGAATCCGCGATTGTGAACCTGTGTTCGCACGTCGTCGGCGGGATCTGGGGATCGCCCGAAGGTGAATCCGAGGTTGACGTCCTCGCGCTCGGTCCTCGCATCTATGCGCCCGGCACCAGCGACTTCGTCACGGACGGTTCGCCGGTCCGTTCATTCACATTGAAGCAGATCAACTCGCGACTGGTTCACGAGAACGACATCATCCTGGAACGCTCAGGGGGCTCAGCAGACCAACCCGTTGGTCGTGTGGTCATCGCCGGTTCGGGGCTCTCTCCATGCATTCCCACCGACTTTCAACGACTGATGCGCCCAGACCCAGCTCGTGTAGAACCCCGCTACCTGTTCTGGCGTCTCCAGCACGACTGGAACCAGGGACTGACACGTAACTACAGCCGCCGGACGACTGGCATTACCAACCTGTCGGTGAAGGACTACATCGCTCGGGTCATCCAGATACCCGACCGGGCCGAGCAGGTAGACCTCGTGCAGCGCGCGGACGCCGTTGAAACGGCGGTGCGAGCAGCCGAGGAGGAACTCACCCACCTGCGCGCCTTCCGCTCGACCCTTCTGACAGCTCTCCTCAACCAGGAGATCGAGATCCCTGAGTCCTACGACGACCTGCTGGGGGCGGTTTCCTGATATGGGGTTCACCGAGGCGAGCACGATTCAGACGTCGTTGCTGGACTGGGCGGAGGATGCGGGCTGGGAGCATGTTCCCGGGGTCGACTTGCCTCGGGGTGAGCATGATGTCGTCATCGAGCCGTGGGCGCGTGAGGCGCTCCTTGCCCTGAACCCGGATCTTGTCGAGGACCCGGAGTCGGCTGACATGGTCCTGTTCGAGATCAATCAGGCGATTCTCGACGCGCAGAACGGGCTGGTGGCGGCCAACGAGCGGCTCACAGTGATGCTGCGCGGGGATCACTCGTTCGTGACCGTTGACGGTAAGCATGTGCCGCGGCGGCTCATCGACTTCGGTGATCTGGAGAACAACCGGCTGGTCGTGGCCGACGAGGTCACCATCACGGGGGCCGTCAAGCCCCGCCGCTTCGATGTCGTCTACTACGTCAACGGGTTCCCGTTGGTCGTGGCGGAGACCAAGACCCCGGTGAAGAAACAGGTATCGTGGGTCAACGCGGCCAAGGACATCTATGGCACCTACGAGGTCGAGTACCCGCAGTTCTTCGCCACCAACGTCTTCAACGTCGCCACCGAAGGCCTGGATTTCCGGATGGCTCCGATCCGGTGCTACCCGGATCCGGACTCGGAGATGTGGGCGAGGTGGGGTTCGACGACGGACGACCCGAAGCTCACCGGCCCGGCCCGGGTCGAACGTGCGGCCCGGCTGCTGCTCTCGGCGCGGGTGGTCCTTCCGATGTTGAAGGACTTCGCGATGTACCGGCATGCCCGGGACGCCTCCGAACAGGACGTGAAGTTCCTGCCGCGGTACCCGCAGTTCGAGGCCGCGCTGGCGATCCACGCGAAGGTATTCGAAGGTCGTCCGGGAGGACTGATCTGGCATCACCAGGGTTCCGGGAAGACCGAGCTGATGGCGTTCACCGCCTCGCGTCTTCTGCGGGATCCGGCGGTCGGTTCGCCGACTGTCGTGGTGATCGCCGACCGCAAGGACCTTGTCCGGCAGACCGCGGAGATGTTCGAGACGGCCGGGATGCCGCGCATGTCGGTGCCGGGGAACAAACGGGAACTGTGGAAGATCCTGAAGCGGGACGAGCCCGGGGTCGTCATCACGACCGTCCACAAGTTCGCGGAGGCCGGTCACCTCAGCGACCGGTCGAACATCATCGTGTTGGTGGACGAGGCCCACCGCACCCAGGAAGGCAAGTTCGGCAAGGCCTGGCGGGCGGCGGTCCCGAGCGCCAAGTTCTTCGGCGCGACCGGTACCGCGATCAAGGACAAGGACCGGTCCACCTTCAAGTTGTTCGGTGACCCGGAGGACCCCGGCCTGGTCATGAGTCGCTACACGATGGAGCACTCCATCCTCGACGGGTTCACCAAGCCGGTGATCGTCGAGGGCCGCTCGGTGGGTTTCGAGCTGGACAAGGAAGACCTGGACGAGGCGTTCGAGGAACTGGCAGACCAGGAGCAACTAGAGGAGGACGAGAAGGTCTACCTGTCCGGTAAGGCCTCCCACGTCGAGACCGTCTTGTCCAACCCGAAGCGGATCGCTGCCGTCTGCGCTGACATCGTCGAGCACTACCTAACGTACGTCGCGCCGCTTGGGCAGAAGGCTCAGGTCGTCGCCTACAACCAGCGGCTCGTCGTGGCCTACGCGAAGGCCATCGACGCGGAGCTGGGCCGTCGTGGCGCCGTCGCGCGGATGCCCGGTGGGCAGGAACGCGAAGTGGGTGTCGTGATGCACGTCGCGGACTCCAAGGACACTCCCGCCGCGTTGAAGCCGTACCTGCTCACCGACGAGCAGGAGGAGACCCTGAAGCGGCGCTTCAAGAAGGTCGAGGACCCGCTGTGCTTCGTCGTGGTCACGGCGAAGTGGATGACCGGGTTCAACGCCCCTATCGAGGGTGTGCTGTACCTGGACAAGCCGTTGAAGGCCGCGAACCTGTTCCAGACGATCACGCGGCCCAACCGTCCGTGGAAGAACCCCGTCACCGGGCAGCGGAAGGACTACGGCCGCGTCGTTGACTACATCGGCCTGGCCAAAGCGATCGGTGAATCGCTGGTCGGCCCGCAGTCCAAGACAGGGGAGCCAGAGGAACCCCACATCGTTGACCTCTCGCAGCTGGTCGCCAAGTTCATGGGCGACCTGACCAAACTCGACGCGATGTTCGCGGGCATCGACAAGACCGACTCCGGCTTCGCCTCCCTGGCGCAGGCGCACGAGCGGATCAAGGACGGCACTGCCCAGCGTGACGCTTTCGTCGAGGGGTTCGTATCGATCCAGACAGTGTGGGAGTTCCTGGACCCCAACCCGATGCTCACCCCGTTCAAGGGCACCTACTACTGGCTGGCGAAGGTATACGAGTCGATCCGGCCCAAGGACGTGTCCAAGGCCTTCCTATGGGAGCGGCTCGGCGCCAAGACACAGGATCTCGTCCACGGCCACATGACCGGTGTGACGGTGCGTGCGAACCGGACGAAGAACGTCACGCTCGACGCGGCTGGCCTCGAACTGATCAAGAAGATCGCCGAGCAGTTGAAGATGCCGGAGATCGACGCACCGGATTTGAAGCCCGGCGACGTGTACCAGGAAGTCCTGGACAGCATTGAAAGCCGGCTGCGGCGCCGTCTGGAAGAGTCCGACAGCCCGGTCTACCAGAGCCTCGCCGACCGCATCGAGAAGCTGCGCCAGAAGGCCATCACCAGCGTGGAGGAATCCCTGGCGTTCCTGGAACAGGCGCTACAGATCGCCCAAGACGTCGTCGCGGCCGACCGGGCAGCCGAGGAGGGCCGCCTCGAGGACTTGGAGCCACTGGTCGACCCGAAACGCGGCGCGCTCACCCAGATCGTCGAGGAGAATACGCCTCCGGGCCTGCACAAGATCGTGCCGGACATCGTCTTTCGGATCGACTCGATCGTCCAGGAAGTCGCCTACACCGGATGGACCGAGAGCGACGCCGGGGACAAGAAGGTCCGCAAGGAACTGCGAGCCGCGTTGAAGAACTTCGGACTCCCCGTGACCGGCGAGTTGTTCAACAAAACGTACGAGTACGTGAGAGAGAACTACTGAGGACCCCGCGGATCGTCCACACCCACCACGCGCGGCACAGATCGGGACGCTGACCGGCCGCTCCACGATCAAAGGGTAGGAGGCCTCCACCTGCCCAGGGGCGGCGGTTCCACAGCGCCAAGCCACAAGCGGTTCCTTCCCGGCCAGGACTACCCGCGAGTCGCGCCGCATCGAGGCGAGCTGCTGGTGGCCACCGCGGTGTGTCAGGCTCCGCCGTTGCCCTACCGCATGCGCCCGGTCCCGGGGCCTGGACCATGGCCAGGTCCGTGCCCTGGCGGCGTGTACGCGGGAACCAGCGCTGGTCCACATGGGCTGATCGCGGACACCCTCGCCGGCCACGTCGCAGATCCGGCCTTGCCCACCTGGGGCATGCCACCGTGTAAGGCGAGATCCTCTGCGTGACCACCGCGAAGGCCGAACCTGGTGCCTGGGACGCCTGCCTTCGGGAGCCGCGGCGAGTATGTCCCGCCCCGGGTTTGATGGAGTGGGCGCCCTGTCCGCTGTGGGTAGGTCCACTTCTTTCGGACCAGACGGCGGTGCCAGGCCAGGAGTGTGGTTGGCCTGACGATGCGGCATGTCCGGAGCGAGCGTGGTAGCAGCCTGGTGAGGGCGGACAGGATCGCCCGGTCCGGCCAGGTAAGATGTGGGGTCGGCCGACCTGACGACGCAGCACGGCGACCTCGTGCCGCAGCACCAGCACCTCGGCGATCAACGCGGTCCTGTTGCCAGAGAGCAGCATCAGCCATCCGAGCACCCGAACTGCGAGCAAGTACAAGACACGGAACGCCACGGGAGGTGATCATGTTGGTGTGTCGCTGTTGACGTAACGCCAGGTCACGGCTGCAGCGTCGAGTTCTGGCGCGGTACAGGCTTTTAACGGGTCAGCACGGCAAGCGCAATAGATGGGCCGAGTAACTCGCAGTCACTGCCCGAGTATCATCTCGAAGCCTTGCGCTTTGAAGCAGCGCTGGTTTTCCTCGACGATTGGCTTCCGCGCTCGGCAGGTCGGCCTGAACGGTGGTCGGCGGGAGGGATCATGCCCGGGCGGGACACGATGATCACGTCGACGATCCCGGGCACCGCGAGCAACGTGCGACAGGAGAGGTCGTGTTGCTCCACAGATGACGAGTCGTCGTAGATGAAGACGATGATCTCCTTGTAACGCTCGTCCTTCAGGTATGCAACCGAGTCAACCATCACCTCCTGTTCGATCTTCTTGAACTCGCTGGACATTCGCACGTACTTGACCTCGATCAGCAGTGCGAGACGAGAAAGCCCGAAGTCGGCCCGGTAGCTGCTGCGCCCGAGCTTGGCCAGGGTGTCCTCGTCGACCACGTCGTCGAAAACCGCGCGAAGCATGATCCACAGGATGTCCTGGACCTCGCGCTCCGCGTCGATCCGCCAGCGAATCGGGTCCTTCAGCGTGTCGTCGTCCCACCTCCACCTGCGCAACGCTGCCGGGAAGCGACGGAGCACCAGACCGACCTGCGACGCGCTGATCACCAACTGCTCGGCACTATCCATCGCGAGCCGCTCGCCGAAGAGCAGCCAGAGAGCCGCCTTCCGGCCGTCGACCTCGTCCGGATTGGCGCGAAGGAACGTCTGCGCCGCACGTTGCTGAACGCCGCGCAACTCGCCCGCCGGCAGACCAGTGGTCCCCGTGCCGGAGGTGAGCATGAAGAACGCGACCGCCAGCTCGTCCCCGGACATGCTCGCGAGGTCGGGGATCTCGGCCGGCTCATGGGCGAGCTCTGCTTGGAGGTGCAGGTGGATCAGGTCGAGCCAGGCGTCGTTCGGCTTCCGGCGAGGGTCATTGAACACGTCCTGAAGCCAAGGCAGAAAGGAGGGCAGGCAGTCTTGGAGTGCGCGCCCCGCGAGGTACACGCCGATGAGAATCGGGGCGGAGTACAGGAAGGTGAGACGGTCGCCGGGGTACGGGTCTCGCCTCATCAACCGTTCAATGCCGGTCACGAGGACGTCGGCGAAGTCGGCAAGCAGCGCCGGTTGCGCGGCCGCTGTATAGCCCAGCACCGCGAGCGCTGACGGGACGTCCATCCGGTCGGCGTTCGCCTCCAGCCACCCCGAGGTCTCCGAGTCGACCTTCCATCGGATCTGAGCGGTTTCGCTGAGGACGTACCGGGCGAAGAGACCTTCTACATTGCCTGGCACGTTTACGGCCTCGACCTTGTGGCGCCACGCCGCGAGCTGTGCACCGAAGATCGTTTCCTCGGCCCCTGTCACAGAAACCACCTGCTGAAGCGCAACTTCATGTAGATCATGTCCGAGTTCCAGTTGGTCACGTGACGCAGCTTGCCCAGCAGACCGGCGATGAGGTCGGAGTAGGAGATCGTGACCGGCTTGCTGGTGGGATAGGGACGGCGCCAGGACATGGCCGTAAACCGGAAGACCTGGCCCGCGAGGTAATCGATGTCGGTGAACGTCGACTCGCGGTGCAGCTTGAGCAGGAGCGGCTTCGGAGCGCCTTGCTTGTCGCTCTTCATCTCCCGCGGCCCCTTCACCGTCACGAGCAGCTCATGCTTGCTGATCGGCACGGCGAAACCGCGCCGAGCAACACGCTTCCCCTTCGTACCCCTGCCAGCCTTCACACCATCGGAGTTCTCGTCCAGGACGAGCCACGGGTGATCCTCAACAACCGTGACGAACGCGAACTCCACGCTTGCGTACTCCGAGGTCAGCTCGGTGACCAGTTCCTTGACCGCCCGCGCCTCCTTGTCCTTCAACGGCTTGAAGACGTGGAAGATGAGCCGAACGAAGTCGTCGGACCGCCAGCCCTGACGCACCTTCACGTCGGCGATGCACGTCCGGAGCGCGTCCAGCAACGCTTCCGGGTACCGCTCGTACGGTGTCTCTCTGGACACGTTGGATACGAGGTAACGGCCGTCGTAGTTGAACACCGTTGTGATACCGACGAACCGCTCCGCCTTGCCTATCCGGTCATCGGCTACCTGCGCGCTGCCGATACCGAAGATCAGTTCTCTGGCCATCGGCCGTCCCCGGTCGCTGATCGCGTACGGCGTGCCGCCCAGCTTCGCATAACACGCTAGCGCCATCGTCGAGAGTGGGTACGCGAGGGTGCTGTCGCCGGTGATGTTCTCGACCTGGTACTCCTGCACCGGGATGCCCTGGCCCATGAATGTCGACTTCGACACGAGGTATGGACTGTCGTCGCCGGTCTGATGTTCCTGCACCGCGCTAGTGAAGACGAACGCCAGGTTGATCTGCTCGTCCCTCGAGAGGGCAGTCAGGCACGCCTGCCGGTAGGCGGCCGCGTCCCGCGCGTCGCCGTCAAACACCGTGAAACTGAAGGTGCAGTCGGTCAGCCGGAACTTCCGCACGAACCCTTCCGCGTAGGCGCTCGATCCCCGGACGCCGTTGCGGAACCTCTCCAACAGCGTCTCCACCCTGCCCTGAAACTGCCGCGGCACCACCACTGCGATGTGGGGCGCCTTAGGTGTGAACGACTCAGCGTCCAGTGGGCCGAATTTCGTCAGGCCGGCTTCCGGGAACGGTGCCGTCTTGTCCCCTGACTGGTCGAACACGAACGTCGGCTCGTCCAGCGTCCGGACGTGAGGATGCTGCGTGCTGGTCAGCCTCAGTGACGTGCCCAGTTCGGCCGTCAATCCGTTGCCGATGTCGAACTTGCCGAGACCGATCAGGTTGGCCGCGATCCGGTTCGTGTCCGCAATACGCTGCTCCGCGTTGGTCAGGCCGACCACCTGGGCTTCCAGGGCGTCGAAGTCCCGTTCGTAGGATCGTCCGCACGCCTTCCGCAGCACAGCGTAGAAGTTGGCCTTGTTCGACTCGATCCACGACTCCGCCGCGTCCAGTTCCACCTCGCCATCGCGGCAACGCACGCGCAACTTGGCACCGTCAACGGCGACGACCTGCCCCACGAGTCGGCGTCGCGCGTGCGCGTCCTGAAACGGCCAGGCGCGCGCCGACGATGATTCCGTCAGCACGTACAACCCGTCCACCTGGACGCCGCGCCGCAGGAGCACACCAACTGAAAGGTCGATCTCGTATCTCGTCTTCAGCCCGACCACGACGCCGGGGAACCCGCCTGGACCGTGCCGGCGTACGTCCAGCGAGTACTCCGGAAAGACGTGCAACCCGGGAAGCTCACGCCCCAGGGCCTTCGCCAACAGGTCGCGACCAGCCACTCGCGACACGAACGTCAGCGGGCCATTCCGCCTCAGCTCGTACTTCCACTTCTCGGTGAGAATCCGCCGCAGGCTCGCTTCGAGGAGGCTGGTCTGTACGACAACATCGGGACCAGCAGCTGTGACTGCCGTGCGCTCACCGATGACCTCCGCCCCCGATGCAAAGGGCACGCACACGACCTCCCTACCACGGTTGACGACCACGTGGGAGGTGCGAAGCTCCTCACGAAGAGCGCGCAACCTGTCCGGCGTCTCGAAGGGCAACGTGCCAGCGTCAACGACCCGCCCGTCGAACCGAGCTGGAAGGAAGTTGACAACCAGCAGTGGCCCTCGGCCGCCAGTCACGGCTGATCGTTCTCCGGAGTAACCCACCACCCGAGGCTACGACAACACCCCGACAATTTCGGCCAACCCGCCAAACTCCACGCGATCCTCCCTACGAGAACGCCAGGCCAAACCGGTTCAGCGTGTCAGATTCCAGAGTCAACCACCGATACTGACCAGTAGCTTCAGACGTTCTACGAGGTCAAGTGCGTTACGCGACATCATCGGTACCCCCCACCACACACACACACACACACAAGGGCAGTCCAAGGGTGCCGCGATACCCCCTGTCATCTACGCGAGTGACGCACGGGACACTCGGGCTGTGCCTTCCAGAGACGATGTTGCCGGGCAACGACACCAGTGGATCGCTTCGACCTGCGCCAGCATCGTCGGAGTGCTGGACACCCACCCCGCGTTCGACTCGGTGAGCCACGGTGCCGAACTTGGCGAACCAGCTCTTGTGCGCGCGCTCCTGATCGCACGGATCGCCACCCTCGCCGCCAATGGACGCTCGAAGGACGACGTTCTGGAGGCGTTGACGACCAGCGCGGTGTTCGCCACCTCGGAATCGGGAGCACTGTCCGATCTGGTTGATGGCGTCCACAGACGGTTGCAGCACGACGGGATCACAGGGCCACTGCCGCTGGACTACGGCCTTCGTCCATGGAGCCCTGAGACTACCTATCGGTTCTTGCTGGAGGTCTGGTCAGAACGGCGACTGGCTGCGAACCCTAAGAACCACGTTAGACGCGAGTTGGTGCGACGGTGGGGCGTACGCGATCGTCACTGGCTTGACGGCTGTCTGTCCCGCCCAGCGGCGCCGCTACAGGGATATCCCGACATCTGGGCGACGCTGCGGGCCGAATCCGACGGCAGAGTCGGCAATTTCGCAGCGCTTGGCATTAGTGGCACCCCGGCGAGCCAGCAGACCTGGGAGCTCTGGATGGGCCGGCTACCGTTCGACATCTCGCTCGCCGGGCACCTGTTTACCATTGGCAGCGACCTGATCAACGGCATCCAGGCTCGGCAGTTTCTGCGCCGCACGTACGATCAGGTGGAATCAAGCCTGCGACCGCCCATCACCCGCGCCCTCAAGATCATCGAAGACCAGATCGACCGGGTGACCGGGGCCATCGGTGAGCTGAGCACCCTCGAACGCGATCTGGTCCGCGAGCGTAGCGATGAGGAACACGCCCAGGACAACCATCTCGCAGCGCTACTGGAGTCGTTGAGCACCACCACGGCACGGCCACTGGTACATGATTTGGCGACCGCACATGGCATGTGGGGCCCCTTGCCCTGGTGGACCATCACGGTGCGCGACGAAGACCACGAGCGCGCCTCCGCCGCGGCTCTCGTCGAGGGCATCCTGCCCCTGGGCCTCGACTCAGAACCCGCCTCACCGCAGCGGCTCGAGCTGATCTGCCGCAAACCTCGGACGAGCTCGACGGGACTCGACGCCCATTTCACGTTCGACCTCACCAATCCCGTCCATGTCGGCGAGCTACTGGTTATCGGTCGGCGTGACGGCATCTGTATCGACATCGTCAGGGACCCGAGCGACGAGGATGACGACCCGAGACCCGCTCACCTAGGCACCCTGCGGGCGACGATCAGCCGTGAGCTCAGGCATCGCCTGACTGAGATCACTTCGATAGCCGTGAGCGAACTCCTGCCGAGTGGAATGGGCGCCGAGGGCGACGGCGATATGCGCTCGCGGGACCAGACTGGGCGGCAGATCACCGGTCCGCAACTGGTGAACATTCCGGGCGCGCGTGAAATGTTGATCAGCTCCGCCGGTTGCGCGGGCGGACGACTCACGTTAGACGTCAAGACCCCTCAGACGACGATAGCCCCCTCCGCCGAGAGCGAGCGTCGCACCACACGGTCGTCCCGAAACGGTGAGGGGCCACCAGTGCGCGTACGTCAAAGCAACGGGTTTGTCTACGTGAAGCGGAATCCGGCCTTCGCGGACATGGTCAAGATCGGTTACACGGACCGACTACCGGAAGATCGGGCCGGGGAGCTCTTCAGCACCGAGGTGCCGTACCCTTTCGAGCTGCTATACCGAACTGTCACATCGCGTCCTCGTGAGGTGGAGCAAGCTGTACACCGGCTTCTCGCGGTCCACCGCGTGGCTCCGAACCGCGAATTCTTCCGCGTGGATCACACGACCGCCGAGGAAGCGATTCGCTACTGCCAGGAGTTGGTATCCGGAATCAGATCCTGGCGGCCGATGCCGGTAGTGCACCGCTTGCGCGACGGGGACCGGATCACGTTGCCCTTGAAGGCCGACCAACTGTTCGTCATCACCGCCTACGAGGACGGAGTGTTGTCGAACGCCGCGAAGATCGTCGACGTGTGGCAGGCACACGCGGATGGCGACCTCCTGGAACTCCACGTCGTTGGCGACGCACAGAAGATCCATGGTGTGAGCGACAATGATCCCGATGGCTACGAGGACCCGGTTCCGTACCTCAATCGCGACTGCTCTACACCAAACGGACACCTGATCGGCCGGGAGCGGCTGGTCGCCGGCGACCGACTGTGCTGGTTGTCAGACCAGGACGGAACCATAGTGTGCTCCTCCGTGCTCTTCGAGATGTCCGGCTTCTGCCAGGTCACGTGCCGCACATGGAATCCCAGAGTGGACGCCGGTGGCATGCCGCTGGTCCTCAATCACGTGACTCGTTCAGGGGCACCGGCCCTTACCGCCGCGATCCGCGAGGTACTCGAGCTAGGTCCTCCACGGACCTGGGCGCCCCGTAACCCAGACCCTTGGGGCGAGTGGGTTCAACCAGCGACACATCCATCCTCTCCAGAAGATTGGCTGACGCAATTGGGGCCTCGTCGTCGCAAGCGCTGACACGTATACGGGCGGCACGCTAGAGATCTCGAATAACCAGGATTGGCCGGCCTGGTGCTTGTCGAGAACACGTCCACCCAGATCAAGTGGCATGCCGATACTCATGAAGCACGCCGCCAGCCGGCCCCGCCGGCGTATCGCAAGCTCATCGATCCGATCGGGTTCAAGAGGCTGGGCCCGAGCTTGCATAGGTCGGGACCGCGGTGGCGGCTACACGCCGTCGGGGAGCAGCACGGGGAGCAAATGGGGAGCAGACAGGCGCGCACAACGGCCCTGAACGGCATTCAACGACTCTGAACAGACCCGCGCCGACCTGCGGAAGTTGCATTTCCGCAGGTCGGCGCACTATGGCGTCCTTGGTTCACACCTAAGAGGTCACCGACGGTGGAATTCGAACCTGCGCACGGGAAGCGCTGACAATGGGCACCCACAGTTCGCTGTTCTCGCCGGCTATGGGGCGCCCGCAGGAAGCTCACCTTGCGCTTAGTTGGGAGGAGCTGACCAGTCCCCGCCTCTGTCCGGGAACGGGATGGCCGCGGCCATCGAGCGGGCTTGGCTTCTCCGGTTAGGTCGGCATGGCTTGGCGGCGGCACCCCAGTTCCGTCTGGAGCCGGGCCGACCGCGGCCGTGTTCTGTTTGCGCTGGTCAGCGCAGTGCGATGGGCGGTGGGCCGATAACCGCCCTTACGTCAACCTACTCGTGACCTGACTTGGCGGATCAAGCAGCGGACTACCGAGGGTGATCAGCTCGCGTGTTGTCAGACCGGGGCGAGACACGTGGGCCTGTACCGTGCCAAAAGTCGACGCGTAGGCGGTGACCAGGTATTTCGCCGGCCAGCTCAGGCAGCCCGCCGGAACTCGTTGATCACACGCCGAGAACCTTTCGGCGTGTGATCGGAGCGTCCAACGGGATGACACTGGCCCGATCATGGTTTGGTGGCTGTTGGTTGAGGCTCTGGCGTGGCCGGTGGTCGTTGAAATGCCGAGCGTACTCGGCGGCGTGGCGATTCAGCTCGAGAGCCGGGCTTCCAAGTTGGAGAGCTCGCCGGTCACGACGACCCAGGAACGCACCGTGACGAATCCGAGGGCGTGGTTGATCCGGATCATGTGAACGTTCCTGGCACCGGTCGTGGTCCGAATGGCAGTGATGTCGGGGCGACTGGCAAGGAGCCACCTGATCATGTACGCCTTGATGCACGCGCCGATACCGTGGCCGCGATGTGCGGACAGCACAGCGGTGTCCTGCTGTTGGGCCACACCCTTGGCGTACGGGGGCAGTTTCAGCTCGGTGAGGCCGGCCACGGTGCCGGAGCCTTCATGGACGGCGACGACCACGCGCTGCTCCACACCGTCTGCCCGCAGGACCTGTTCGGCGAGCCGAACCCGGTCCGGGGTCCACTCCGGCGACTCGAGGACCGCTTGGCCGAGGGGCGCGTCGTGAATGGCGGCGCGCGCGTCTGCGTACGAGGCGAGGAGAGCATCGGGGGCATGGCCGATCCACTGCTGGATGCGGTATCCGGCCGGCGGCTCGATCGCCCACAGAGACGGGTCGACTTCCTGAAGGGCCAGCCGCTGGCCTACGGCCGCGTGCGTGAGCTGAAAGCCGCGCGCGAGGGCCCACTGCTCGCCGACGCTGCCTCCAGTGATCCACCAGCCCTCGACGGTGGTCCTCGCCTCGGCGTGTAGCACCGGGAAAAGCGTACGCAGAAAATCGCTGCCTATTCCCCGTCGGCGAAAGTCCGGGTGCACGGTGATCTCGATAGAGGCGAGATGTGGGGTCTCCAGCATCGGCAGGCTCAGCGTCATGTGTCCGACCACTTTGCCGGTCTGATATGCGAACCAGTATCGCATGGTGTAGGCGCCGGGGCCGGGTCTGCGTAGACGGCCGATCACTGCCTCATAGCTCGTGGTCGGCTCATGCGGGCGGTCGATCTTCGCGCTGGCCACCATCAATTCGTAGTACTCGGCAAGCGTGGCCTCATCCGCCTGGTTCGGATCGCACGGCCCGATATCGGTTTGAGGTTCCACGATGATGATGATCCTCTCGTCGTTCGACCCCGGTGCCCGCGGAATTTCGACCGAAAGCGGCCAGTGCGAACGCAATCATAATCAATCCGAAGCTGGGTAGAGCCATGACGGCGATTATTGACAAGTGTAGCGCGGCGACCAGCACAACGGCGACGGCGCGCATCCTACGGCGACCGATGATGGTTAGTGCTATCAACGATTGCACGGCTATAACCGACCAGGTGATGGTTTTGATCAGCCATGGTGCTTCCAGCGAGGGTAGAATCAGTCGGGAGGCGGCGGTTGGAATGCCCAGATAAGGGTCATTCGCTGCGAAGTAGAAGGCGCGGCCACTTCGCCAGGCCGGATCGGCCAACTTTGTCGAGGCTGCAGTGGTATAAATTATGCAAACCTGAAGCCGGATCACGAGCTGCGCGGCGAATGCGCTGCCCCGCCAGTACGCGCCGAGCGGCCGGGTCGGTGCGGCCCAATGCCAAACCCGATCGTCGCCAAGACAGAGCGGAATGAGCAGCAGCGTGAGCACTGCAGCGGCACCGTCTCCGCCGTTGGCCACCGTCATGCTCGCGGTGAGGCTGCAGGTGACATACCAGTGGGGAATGCACGTCCAGCGTGGACGGTAGCCGGCGGCGACCATCACCAGTATGCTGACAGCGACGATCCGACTGATCAGGACATGGCCGGTCACGTCACTGTCGAGACACCATAGCGAAAGCGCTCGCACGCCGTCGCATTGCATGCCGGGGGTCAACCCGGTTGCATCGCTGAATAGGGCCGAATCGCTGGTGAACAGGATCTCGGTCAGCGTCGCAAGGGCGAGCATTGACCGGCTGACCGCCAGCCAACGGGATCGCGGGTCGAAGACGGCCCCTGCGCGACTCACGAGTCGGGCCGCCTCGCTCACCGTGCGCACGTCAGGTTCACCAATGCAACCCGTGTCACATGCCGCGGCGAGGTTGGCAGGTCTCCAGAAGGCGGAAAATTCGGTTGATCGATGGCTATCACTGTGGGCCCACACAGGGTCGGCGCCGTCGACGCGTTCTTCAGGGCGAGACTCGCCGACGGCGGAAATGGTCCGCACTCGGCGGGATTCGCGACATCGCAAGCCCGCCAGTATCGGTCGGGAATCTCCTGGGCCAATGTTGTGATCTCGAGGGCCGCTGAATCGATGGCCCGGTCGAGCCCCCAGGAGAAGTCGGACCATTCTTGGCGCTGTGTCTCAACAGTGAGGTGCCTGCCGTCCGGGCTCACCCGATAGGCCAGGAGAACGATTTTCCCGCCGAGATCGGTGAAAAACGACCAGGTCTGCGGCCATAGTACGCCGTAGGCGTCAAGGCGGTCGCCGAGCACCCCTGGTGCGATGTCGCCACCCCATTGGGCCAGCATGGATATCAGCAAGCTGACGAGAAGGATCGTGAGCGTAAGCCCCAGCCCGCGACGGGCATGGTCGGTCTCCTGGTCAACGGCGTGCGGTGAACCCACCTCATCGATTTGCATGATCGCGCCCCCCATTTTTCCTCCGCCATACAGTCCTCCATGTGGGGGGATTGGTCAAGCGGGACCTTTGGCCGAGTCTTCGCTACTCCGAGCCACTTGAGGGCGGCTCTGATAGACTCGGCCGGGTCCCATACGTATGAGTGGCGGTAGCGCAAGTGGTGTAGGTCACCTACGTTCGTCGTCGTTCGGCGGCGGCGTTGTGTATCCACCTGTCGGCCCGGGTTCGCGGGCGGCCGTTCGACGACGGGGTGGCCGGGCGGGTGAACGTGGGGGGAGACCGCGTGGAGTTCCTGATCCTGGGTCCTCTGGACGTGAGGGACCAGGGGCAGTCGATACGAGTCGTCGGCACGCGGCAACGAAAACTGCTGGCTCTGCTGCTGCTCAACCTGAATCGGCTCGTCACGTTCGAGCGCCTGGTGGACGAGCTGTGGGATGCCCCACCCGATTCGGCTCGGCAGCAGGTGCACAACGCCGTTGGCAGTCTTCGCCGGAATTTCGTCGCATCCACCGAGGGCCTGCGAATCACGACAACCGAGGCCGGATATCGGCTGGAAGCCCCGGCGGCGTCGGTCGACTTGGAAGAATTCGGGCGGCGAATTCACGAGGCCAAGCTCGCTGAGTCGCGCGGCCGGCTGGACGCCGCGATCGCCCACCTTCGAGCGGCGCTGGCGACATGGCGCGGCGACGTGCTGTCCGGCCTGCACGGCCCGTCCATCGACATCGCGGCCGCAAGCCTCCGGGAACAGCGGCTGACGGCCGTGGAGGATCTCGCGTCGCTGCGGCTGAGAGTCGGCGAGGCGAACGCGATCATCGGCGAGCTGAGCGGTCTGGTCGCCGAGCACCCACTGCGTGAGTCGCTGCGCGCCACGCTGATGTTGGCGCTGCACCTGAGCGGGCGTCAGGCAGACGCGCTCGAGGTTTATGACCGGGGGCGGCGGCTGACGGTGGACGAGCTGGGACTTGAGCCTGGTGCAAAGCTCCGTGTCGTGCAGTCGGCCATTCTCAACGGCACCGTCGAGGCGGTTGTATCCGGGCTGGGCCCGCCTCGGGTGGACGAGCCCACGCAGGAGGCGCCCACCGAGGCGGTCCCAGTCGAGGAGCCTGCGGGCCGGTGTTTCCTGCCCCACGACACGAGGGACTTCTCTGGACGCGCCACCGAGTTGGTGCAGCTGGTGTCGGAGGCGAAGGCGGCCTTACCCACGGCCTTGGTCATCTCGGCGATCGACGGCATGGGCGGCGTCGGCAAAACGACGCTGGCGGTCCATCTCGCCCACCGGATCGTCCAGGACTTCCCGGACGGCCAGTACTTCGTCGACCTGCACGGGTTCAGCCTTGGAGCAGAGCCGGTCACGCCGGAGCAGGCGCTCGAAACGTTGCTGCGCGACTGCGGCATGCCGGTGGAGAGTGTGCCGGCCGACTTCGGCGACCGGCTTGCCCGCTGGCGCTCGCACATGGCGGGCAAGCGGGCTGTCATCATCCTCGACAACGCGCTGGACGCCGCCCAGATCCGGCCGCTGCTGCCCGGCACGCCGGGCATCCTGGTGGTCGTCACCAGCCGACGGCGGCTGACCGCGCTCGAGGGCATCGTCCCGTTGTCCCTGGACGTTCTCCCGCTCGACGACGCCCGAATGTTGTTCACTCAGATCATCGGCGATGACCGGGCAGCGGCAGAGCCGGAGGCGGTGGAAACGGCTGTCGAGCTGTGCGGACGGCTGCCGCTCGCGATTCGGATCGCCGCTGCACGGCTACGCGACCGGCAGGGCTGGCATGTCGCTGATCTTGTCGAGCGGCTGGAGAGCCAGGCCCGGCGCAGTCAGTTCCTCCAGACCGGCGACCGCAGCGTGATGTCTGCGCTCCGCCTGTCCTGCCGCTACCTTTCGGACGAGCAGAACCGGCTTTTTCGGTTGCTCGGCCTGCATCCGGGGCCTGATTTCGACGCGTACGCGTCGGCCGCACTGGCCGGTATCCCGTTGGACGACGCCGAAGCCGTTCTGGAGACACTGCTCGACGACAACATGGTCCGGCAGGACACCGTGGGCAGGTTCTACTTCCACGACCTGGTTCGGGACTGTGCGAACGAGCTGTGCACGCGGCTCGAGAGCGAAGAGGACCGAAGCGCGGCCGAGAGCCGGCTGGTGGGCTACTACCACCAGTCGGCTAGCACTTGGGGCAAGCACCTCAAGGACGGCGAGCGGGCGGGGGACGCCGAACCAGGCATGTCGGGCGGCGACTACCGGCCGAGCCACGTGAAAACCGCGTATTCGAGCGATGAGGCGATGAAGCTGCTGGACGTGGAGTACTCCAACCTCCGCGCCGTCGTCCAACTCGCCGCCGACCACGGCTGGCACCGGCTCTGCTGGCAGCTCGTCGTCGCCATGCATCCGTACGTGCAGTCGCGCAACTATCTGGGAAACGCGCGGGCCTTGCTGGAACGGGGGTTGCGGGCCGCTGAGGCCGACAACGACCTGCACGGCCAGTCCGTGTGTCTGCAAGCCATCGCCGCCGCCTGTCGGCAGCGCGGTTCAAGCGCGGAGGCTCGCACGTACATCGAGCGGGCTCTCACGCTGAGCCGTCGGACCGGCGACACCGGCCGTGAGGCCGGGCAGCTCGTAGACCTCGCATTCATGTACCACAACGAGGATCAGTTGCTGAAGGCCTACGACACGTACCGCCTCGCCGAGGAGCTCGTGGCCCGGGGCACGAGGCGGAACGCCGTGATCGCCAATAATCTCGGTGTGGTCTGCCGGGATTTCGGCCGCTTCGACGAGGCGCTGGCCCACGGCCGGCGCGCGTTAGACATCGAGATGTCCAACGGCGGCGGCGTCCGCCGCACCTGCCTGAAGCTGTGGAACATCGGCCTGGTGCAATGCCTTCAGGGGCAGCACTGTCTGGCTGAGCGGACGTTCGAGGACGTGCGCGACGCCAGTGAGCGCGCCGGTTTCGGGACCGGTCGGATGGCATCCCTGCTCGGCCTGTGCTACGCGCGCCGGGCGCTGGGGAACCTGGAGAGTGCGCTGGACTGCGGCCGACAGGCGCTGACCCTGGCGCGGCGGGTCGGCCTGCGTAAAAGCGAGTGTGAAATCCTGAACACGCTCGGCGAGGCGGTCTTCAGCACGGGCGATCTCGAGAAGGCGGCCGAGGTTTTCGAGCGGGCCCAGGAGTTTTCGGTCAAGTACGGCTTCGTCCGTCATATCGCGCGATCGCACGAGGGGCTCGCGCACGTCGCCTGGGTGCGACAGAAGTTCGACGAGGCGCGGTCGCATTGGACCCTGGCGATCGAGTCATACCCGGATGGTATGATCGACGCCGACTATGCACGCCACCATCTTGACTCTCTGGCAGACTCGGGCGCCGACTGTGTTCGCTGCCGGGTCGTGGCCGCCCCGGAGTAAGAAGATCCTTCCCCGATCACTGCAGGTGATTGGGGAAGGATACGGGTATTCTGATCAGCGGTTCGCGTTCGGGTCGGGCTCATCCCAGCCGCTGCTGTTCGGGTGGTATTTGAGGACGTAGCTGTTCACTGATCGATGTTGATCCGGGGCCGTGGCGCTGCTTGCTCCGTTCACGACGCCGACGAGCACGCCGACGACGGTCGCGATTAGCAGCCCGGTCAATACTGAACGCTTCATGACTCCCCCCATGGACAATGTGCGTGGTAGTTGCTGCCATGACAGCGTAACGCACGAGGCCCAGGTTGAGGAGTCCTCAGGCATCCGGTACGAGCCGGTAGGCAGTGCACCACCACAGCGGGTAGTGCAGGGTGCAGGCCGCTTCGGGCCCGCCGTCGTGGAATGTGAGGGTGATGTCGGGATCGTCCTGCGCGACGTAGATCGTCCGGTCGACGGGTGCCATGCGGTGGCAGCGGTCGAGGAAGGAGACGATCAGGTGGCCCAGTTCGGCGGTGATGTCGAGCCGGTGGTCCGTGTTGGCGTATGCGCCCGCGCGGGAGTCTACTGCGGATTGCGGTAGTGGGATCAGCGGACGTTCGACCGGGGGTTGTTCGAGTACGGTGTCGATCAGTCGCCGCGCGATGTTCCTGGCGGGGAAGCCTTGCAGGTTGGTCAGCAGGATGATGCCGAGGTCGTCGTCCGGCAGCCGCAAGTAGAGGCATGTGAAGCCCTGGATTGCACCGCCGTGGTAGATCAACCCGTGGCCACGGTAGGCGCCGAGCTTCCAGCCGAGGCCGTACCCCTCTGCCCGACCCGTGGCAAGTCGGGTAGGGCTGAACAGGCGACGCTGCAGGGCAGCGTCGGCGATCGATTCCGTGCGCAGAGCCTGGTCGAACCGGAGGAGGTCCTCCAGCGTCGATCCGATGCCGCCGGCCCCGCCGGTCAGGGCGATGTTGACATAGGCCGCGTTGCCGAAGCTGTCGGCGCTGCCGGTGTAGCCGCGGGCGAGGTCCGACGTATTGGTGGTGTCGTTCAGCAGGAGGGAGTGGTGCATTCCGGCCGGCGCGAAGATGCGCTCGGTCACGATCGTGCCGAAGGGCATTCCAGTGACTTGCTCGGCGATCATGTCCAGCAGGCGGTATCCGGAATTGCTATATCCATAGCGCGAGCCGGGTTCGAAATCCAGTCCAGCCTCGACAAAGCAGGCCAGCAGATCGGCGTCGGTGCGGCGGCTGTTCGACATGATGTCGACGTAGCCGGGCTGGCCGGTGCAATTGGGGATTCCCGATGTGTGGGTCAGCAGGTGTTGGACCGTCACTCGCGCGGCGTGCGCTGGATAACCTGGCAGATAATAGCGGATCGGCGCGTCCACGTCGAGCAATCCATCCCGTTCCAGCAGCATGATGACCAGCGCGGTGAAGGGCTTGCTGAGTGAGGCCAAACGGAACACAGTTGTCGGCTGCACTAGTTGCCGTCGCGCCAGGTCCGCGAGGCCGTAGCACTTGGTGAGTATTGGTTCACCGGCATGAGTCAGGGCCAGGGCGGCTCCGGGCACCTGGCTACGCAGGTGGCAGTCGAGAACATACTCGACGCGCGCGGCATCGATCTTGGGTGACGACATGTAGGTAAGGCTAGGCCTTGGCCGGCCGTCAGAATTGGTTGACACGGAAATGGTCACCATGTGGAATGACTGCTGTGATCGGGGTGGCATCTCGGGTGCCGAGTAGGCAACCGATTGCGTGCGAGTAGTTGGCCCTGGCAGGCTGATCGGTGAACAAAGGAGAGGCGTCGACACTCGTGGTCGCGATAGCACACCAGAGGGGAACGTGCTGCCGCGATCGCGGTTTTGGTGATGTCGTGATTGTCGTTTCGGCCTCACTAGAGTAGACGGTGGATGTCATGCGGGTAGTGCCGGGCAGACAGTCTTCAACTGGTGTCCCAGTCGGTCGCCGCCAACGCGCCGGCTCCTACGCTGGGATCTGGGCCTTTCGGGGGAGGACTACGCCGCGATTGGGAGCGACAAGATCAACAAGCTGCTCGACGAGGCCGGCTCAGAGTTGGACGAGAACAAGCGCTACGCCGACGGCTGGCGGCGGCTTGCCGACGAGCTGGCCGACTCCGCGCGGGCCACCGCCTGATCGTGTGGGGTTCCAAAGTCAGTCACCGGCCCCTGGCTGACCGGAAGGTCACCGCGACACGTATTACGCACAGCCATCCGCACTGGTTGGACCAGGCCATCGCGGGAGTGGTGAAGATGTCCCCCAAAACTGTCGGTGCGGTCCGGGTCCGGTCAACCGAGGAGATTCCTCGGTTGACATGACCGCAGTCATCCACAATACATCCGATCGGACAGGTGGCCGCCCGATCGGATTCATCTCCTGACGTCGACCATCGAGAGGAGGTAGGCATGAGCTACGACCATGGCGATCCGGTGTAATTGAGTGCTCGAGCGGCGGGTCGCCCGGG
Organism: Kutzneria sp. NPDC051319; assembly: GCF_040682195.1. NCBI lineage: Bacteria > Bacillati > Actinomycetota > Actinomycetes > Pseudonocardiales > Pseudonocardiaceae > Kutzneria > Kutzneria sp. NPDC051319. Next base: position 55,468 of record NZ_JBFBAM010000004.1, read on the forward strand.
TTTGCACGTTCGACCCGCCGCTCGACGGCCGGCGATCGCTGGCCGTGTTCGATGACGCAAATTCGGGCTCTGACCAGCTAGCTGCGACGCCGCCCTCAACAGGCGTAGTGTCCCAATCCTCCGCTCGTCAAGGAGTGACCAGCCTGTGCAAGACAGTATAGAATGGAATCCCCTGGATCCGGCCTCGATTCAGGACCCGTATCCCATTTACTCGCGACTTCGGGATCACGACCCGGTGTATTGGCACGACGGGATGAAGTCATGGGTGTTGACGAGGTACGACGACTGCCATCGTGTCCTGCGCGACTACGCCACCTTCGCTCGCGACCGGCGGCGCGTGGGGGCAGATATCCCGGACGACAAGCTAAACATCCAGACCCAGGACCCGCCGGAGCAGGCAGCACTGAAAGGCATCACGACTAAGGCACTGAACGCCCAGCGACTGCGGCAGGTATGCGCCGATGCGCGGAGCCTGATGGCGGAGAAACTTGAGGAGGCCGCGAAAGGCGGCACGTTTGACCTGATGCAGGACGTGGCCGGACCTGCGGCCATCCAGGTGATCAACCAAGTCTTCGGCGTCGACGACTTCACGCAGGAGACGTACGCGCCTATCTATCAAGGCCTGACACGGAATATGGACAGCGGCCTCGATCCATCACGATTGCCGGCAGGCCGGGCGGCCGGGTCGGCGCTGCGCGCCAGAATGGACGGCTGGCTCGACGCGCGGCTCGGCGGCGCGGGTATGTTGGGTGTGTTCTATCGCGACGAAGAAGTCGCGCAGATGCCCCAACCATACGTTCGCAACACGTTGCTCGCTACATACAACGCCGGCTTCAGTACGGTGTACGCGTCGAGCGGCGCAGTCATCCATGAGCTGCTGAAGCGCGGCCTGTCCGAGGTCCGCGCCCTGGACGCCGACGATCAGTCCGCGATGGCTCTCGCCGTGGACGAGTTGCTCCGCTACACGAGCCCGGCGCAGGCCACGGCGCGGGTCGCCGTGGTCGAAACGCAGATTCAAGATGTGACCATCAAGCCCGGCGACGTTCTGGTCACCATGATGGCCGCGGCGAACCGGGATCCCCGAAAGTTCGACAACCCCGACGAGCTCATCCTCGACAGGTCGCCCAACCAGCATTTGACGTTCGCCTGGGGGCCACACGTGTGTCTGGGAGCGAGACTCGCCCAGGCATGGATCGCGGAGCTCATCCGCTTCGTGCTCGAATTCGGCGACCGCCTTCGGCTGTCCGGCGAGGAAGAATACATGCATTCGGCGACGCTGCGTAATCTGGTCAGGTTGCCCGCCGCCTTCGTCTGAGCCGGGTGCACGCCGAAAGCTGCCAGAATTGGGGGATAAAACATGTCGAACGTGACACTGGACTATCTGGTGATCGGAGCAGGTCCGGCCGGATTGCAGGTCGCATACTTTCTCGAGCGCCGCGGCTGTGACTACACGGTCCTGGAGGCCAGCACAGAGGCGGGAGCCTTCTTCTCGGTTTACCCCCGGCATCGCACGCTGATCTCCGTCAACAAGCGCCATACGGGCAGCCTGGATCCGGAGTTCAACATGAAGGTGGACTGGAACTCGCTGCTGTCCGACGACCCAGACCTGCTCTTCACCCGATACAGCGATAAGTACTTCCCGTGCGCGGACGACCTCGTCCGATACCTGGGTGACTTCGTCGACAAGTGCGGCCTGCGTGTCGAGTTCGGGGCCAAGGCCACACGTATCGCCAAGAGCGACGGCGGCTTCGCGGTGACAACAGAGCGGAGTGACGTGTTCACCGCCAAGCGGATAATCATGTGCACGGGAGTGACCCCAAACCCGCCCGAGATCGCGGGGATCGAACATGCCGAGCAGTACGCCACCGTCACGACGGACCCGACGGACTTCACCGGACAGCGGGTCCTGATCCTCGGCAAAGGCAACTCGGCCTTCGAAACTGCCGACAGTCTCATGGAAACCGCAGCCACCATCCACGTCGCCGGTCCCAATCCGGTGCGGCTGGCCTGGCACACGCACTTCGTAGGCCACCTGCGGGCGGTCAACAACAACTTCCTCGACACGTACGAGTTGAAGCTGGGGAACGCGATCCTCGACGTACCGGTGACATCGATCGCCAAGAGCGACGGCGCCTACCAGGTCGAGTTCCAGTTCACCGGAGGCCGCCGGGTCCTCTCCTACGACCGGGTGATCGTCTGCACCGGGTTCCGCTTCGACTCGTCCGCCTTCGCGGAGGACTGTCTGCCGGCGCGCACCGTCAATGACCGTTTTCCGGCCCTGACCGGCGCGTACGAGTCCATCAACGTGCCAGGGCTGTACTTCGCGGGAACAGTCACTCAGTCGGTCGACTTCAAACACTCGACCAGCGGCTTCATCCACGGTTTCCGTTATGGCGCACGGGCATTGAGCCACGTGCTGGCCGAGCGTTACGAGGCAAGCCCTTGGCCCAGTCGGGAAGTGGCGCCCGAGCCGGCGGAGCTGACGCATGCCCTGCTTGCCAACCTGAACCAGTCCTCGGCCCTCTGGCAGCAGTTCGGGACGCTTGCCGACGTTGTCGTCGTCCCGCCCGCCGGGCCGGCACGCCACTACCAGGAGATGCCGGTCCGTCACGTGCGTGAGCGCGGATTCGCCGCCGCGGACAAGGTCTTCCTCGCCACCTTGGAATACGGCACCCATCCCCGCGCCGCGTTCGACGGCGTCAAGGAACTCGCGGACGCGCGGCCGGTCTCCAGCTACTTCCACCCGGTGGTCCGACAGGTCGTCGGCGACGAGGTGGTTGCCGAGATCCACCTGCCCAGCGATCTCGAGAACCATTGGTGGCACCCGAAGCGGCACGTCGACGCGCTCCGGGAGTTCTTCGACTCCTCTCTTGAACTGAGCGTCGCACGGTGACGTCGACCCAGGCGCTCGTCGAGACGCTTTATCTGCACCTGCCGGAAGGCACGGTGGGTGCTGCCGCTCAGGCAGCGCCCGTCAACAAGGACCTGCAGCTCACGCTGCAGTTCCTGCCTGCGCTGGTCATCATCGTCGTGGCCTCGGGCCTCTGTGGACGCCTCGCTGTCCTGCTACGGCAACCCCGAGTACTCGGCGAAATGGTTGCGGGCATCCTGCTCGGTCCCACGCTCTTCGGAGCACTTCTTCCCGGCGTACACGCTCAAATCTTTACGCCGGAGGTCAAGTCCATCCTCTACTTGCTGGGTACCGTCGGTCTGACGCTCTACATGTTCCTGGTCGGGGTGGGCATCGATCACGGTCACCCATCGGCAGGCAAGAGTGCGCGCACCGTCTCGTCGGTGGCGGCCTTCGGCATCGCCCTCCCGGTGCTTCTCGGGGCCGGCTGTGCCGTGGCCTTCTACGACTCGCTGTCGCGCCCGAACGTCAGCGTCGTCGAGTTCGCGCTCTTCCTGGGCGGCGCGTTGTCCATCACCGCCTTCCCAATGCTCGCTCGTATCGTCTACGAGCGTGGAATCGAGCACACCCGACTTGGGCGGATCGCGCTGTTGAGCGCATCGGTCGACGACGCCGTCGCCTGGTGCATCCTCGCGGTGTTGTCGGCCATTCACATGGGTTCCTCCGAGCACGCGCTGATGACGATCGGGCTCGCCGCTCTGTTCGCGGTGGTCATGCTATTCGGCGTGGCGAGGTTGCTGCGGCCGCTCGGGCGACGTGTGGAACGCACCGGCGAGATGGGCTGGGACGCGCTCTTCCTGGTGGTCGCCCTGGTGCTGCTGTCCGGTTACTTCACCGACTACATCGGCATCTATTCGGTGTTCGGCGGGTTCATCGCCGGTGCCGCCATGCCGCGCTCACTCGCGTTTCGGCAGGCGATCCAGAGCCGCATGATGGAAGCGGTGTCCGTGCTCCTGCTGCCGGTGTTCTTCGTCTACTCCGGGTTGAACACCAACTTCGAGGGGTTCGGCTGGGGCGGCATCATGGCGTTCGTGATCATTCTCGCAGCCGGGTTCATTGGCAAGTACGTCGGTTGCGCGACCGCTATGCGCGTTACCGGATTCTCGTGGCGGGAATCGGCGGCGATGGGCGCGCTGATGAACGCCCGCGGGCTGATGATTTTGATATTCATCAATATCGGCCTCGCCGAGGGCATGATCAACCAGACGGTCTTCGCCATTCTTGTCCTGGTTGCCGTCGTCACGACAGGTGCCGCTCTTCCGCTCTACCGCTGGTCTATTTCACTAGGTTTTGAGCAGGAGTTGAAGTCGATCGAGAATGGCGGCGATATCGTTCCACAACTGGCAATCAAGGACTGAATCGCCGTCATGTGCGACCATCGACAATTTAAGGGGGCTATAGATGGACAACGCAAGCTCGATATTCTCGCTGACGCCCGATGAGTTGCGTCGGTTTCACTGCGACGGCTTCATTGGTCCCTTCGATCTCTACGGCGAGGACGAGATGGAGCAGAACCTGCGCCGACTGCGGCCGAAGTTGCTCAACACTAAGCGGGCGGTCTACGGGCAGGGCGCGGCGATGGCCGGCGTGACGAATCTCGCCAACTACGACCGCCATCTCGACGTCGAGTTCCTGGCCCGGCATATCGGCCGCCCCGAGATCGTGGACCGGGTTACCTCGATCCTCGGACCGGACGTCCTATGTTGGCGCAGCGAGTTCTTTCCGAAGTACCCGGGGGACGAGGGCACCGACTGGCATCAGGCGGACAACTTCGCCAACGTCGCAGGTTCGAAGAAGCCGCAGATCGAATGGCCTACCGACTCGATGTTCGGCGGCACGATCACGGTATGGGCCGCGTTCACGCCCGCGACCGTGGAGAATGGTTGCCTGCAGTTCATTCCCGGCACCCATGACGTGATGAACTACGACGAGTCCAAGACCATGGACTACGCCCCGGTCACGATCAATAACAAGGAGAAGGTCGGCGTGCGGCGCGGCTTCTTCGGTTACGATTACCGACAGCTCCAGAAGGATCCCGACTGGGCGCCGGACGAGTCGGCGGCGGTGTCGCAGGTGATGCGCCAGGGCCAGTTCATCATATTCTGGTCGACGCTGATGCACGCCTCCCACCCTCACTCTGGCCTGACCGACCAGATGAGGTTGGGCTTCGCCGCCCGGTACCTGCCGACGTCGGTCCGCGTGTACCCGTATTCGAATGGACTGGAGGAGTTCGGCGGTACCGCGAGCCTGGACGGGTTCGGGAACGTGCTGGTCGCGGGTGCCGACACGTTCGGTCACAACCGTTTCAAACAGGAGACCGTGGATGGTTTCACGTTCCCTGTCCGCTCCACGGCGGATCTTTCATGACCACGGGGCAGGAGAGCATCGTGCAGTCGGCGGGTGAGATCGAACGGTGGGTCCTGGACGCGTGTCGGGATCTCGGACTGCCAATCGAGAGCGGCACGGACGACTTCTTCGCGATGGGAGGCACTTCCCTGACCGCGGTCAGGCTCGTCGCGCGGGCCGAGGCCGAGTTCGGTGAGGACTGCCTGCCGCCCGAGGACATCTACGAGAGCAGTGCGCTTCGGGATATCGCGGCGGCCATTGTGCGCAACCGTGGACCCGTGGTCGTCGGACCGTCGGAGAGGCAGGGGCGAGGTAACGGAGAACAGTAGTGTGGCCCGGCATTCCAAGGGCCGCCTGCGGATCACGTCGGCGCGGCCAGGCGACGCCGGCAGCAGCCCGAGATCCTCTCCCGAGCACGGGCTGCTGCCGGCGCACGCCGCGCAGAACTACTGCTGTTGATCTACTTCCGATTGTGGTGGACTGGTGGACGAACTACACGGCGGTGACACGGCGGGCGCAGCGCATCGGGCGCTAAATGGTGCTGCCACCGCGTTTGTTGAGCAGCGCAGTATCCCCGACGTGTTCCGATCGCATGTGGCCGCAACCGGCGAGGGCATCGCCGTCGAGTGCGGCGAACGAACCTTGACCTATCGCGAACTCGACGAGTTGTCCGACTCGATAGCGGTGCGACTGTCCGACGCGGGAACGCGGCCCGGGCACATCGTCGGGCTCTGTGCCCGTCGTAGTCCCGAGATGATCGCTGGGCTGCTCGCGATCCTCAAATGTGGGGCCGCGTATCTGCCGGTCGACACGACCTGGCCCGATGAAAGGGTATTTTCTCTGCTGCGGCAGGCGGGCTGTTCGGTCGTGGCGACGGATCGTGTCGGAAGCATCCACAGCCGTCTGCCGCACCTGAGCCCCGTTGCCCTGGAGTCGGCGGAAGCCGGCCGCCGCCCCACTCCGGTCCCGGCGGGCGATGCCGCCTACGTCAACTTCACGTCAGGTTCGCAGGGCCGGCCGAAAGGTGTCCTGATCGGACACAGGGCGGTTCTCCGGCTCGTGTCCGGTGCCACCTACGCGCGCCTCGACAGGACACGCCGGCTCCTGCAGTTGGCGCCGGTCACCTTTGACGCAGCGACGTTCGAGATCTGGGGAGCCCTACTCGCCGGTGGAACCTGTGTTCTCTATCCCGACGAGTTCCTGCGGTTGTCCGAATTGAAGCGCGTCATCGTCGAGCACGGGGTGACGACGGCCTTCTTCACCACAGCGCTGTTCAACTCTATTGTCGACGAAGCGCCCGACGCCCTCGATAGTGTCGACGAGATCCTCACCGGAGGTGAGCACCACTCGCTCAGGCACATGCGAGTCGCCCTGGCGCGATACGGTGCCGGCCGAGTGGTCCACGTGTACGGACCGACCGAGAGCACGACTTTCGCCACCTCCCACCGGGTCTCGACGCTCCCCGTCGACGATGCCCAGGTGCCGATCGGGCGACCGATTCAGCACACTCGCGCCTACATCGTGGCCGGCGAACGGTTGTGCGCGCCCGCCGAGACCGGTGAGCTGCTGCTCGCCGGTGACGGGCTTGCTCACGGCTATCTGGGCATGCCGGAGAAGACTGCCGAGCGTTTCATCGTGCGCACGGTCGAGGGATGCACGGAGCGGCTCTACCGCACCGGGGATCTCGTCCACATCGACAACGACGGGCGACTCGTGTTCGAGGGGCGTGTCGATGATCAAGTGAAGATCAACGGCTTCCGGATAGAACCGGGCGAGCTTGCCCACCATCTCGGCCGTGATCCTCAGGTCCGTCACAGTTTCGTCTGTGTGCACGATGGCTCGACAGGACGGCAGCTCCTTGCCTTCGTCGTGCCGGCAGACCCGAGCTGCACCGCGGGATCGGTGCGGGAGCGGCTTGCCGCCGCTCTCCCGTCCTACCTGCTGCCGGCCGGTATCCACCTGTGCGACGAGCTACCGCGGTCACCGAACGGCAAGGTGGATCGCCAGGTTCTCCTCGCCCTGCACGCCAGGCAGGGGGCATCACTATGACTAATCATCATGTCCCAGTAGGACTTGAGGAGGATGCTGCCGTGGCCGAGCAGCGGCGCATCCGTGAACGCCTGGTCGCAGCCTTGGAGGCGGTGGTGCTGCCGAACGCGGACGACTGGGAGGCGCGCAGGCACATCCCACCCGACGGGTGGCGTCTGCTAGCCGAACACGGTCTTCTCGGCGTTCCGCACTCCGGCCCTGGGTTCCAGGAAACCGCAGTGTTGATGGAGGAGCTGGGACGTACCGGCTACGCGGGCATACGTGCCGCAGTGGCCGTGCACGCGTGCATGGCTACCTTCTACCTCGCGCGCTTCGGATCGCCCCAGCAGCACGAGCGATTCCTGGCGCCCGCACGACGTGGCGAGCAGATCGCGGCATTGGCGTTGAGCGAGTCTGACGCCGGCACGGACCTCAACAACCTCGCCACGCGTGCGGACCCGGACGGCCACGGTGGATACCGGGTCTCCGGTCGGAAGTCCTACGTCGCCAACGGTTCACAGGCCGGCTTCTACATCTGCCTGGCCAGAACCCGCACCACGGCCAAACCTGGCCGGGCACTCGGTGGATCCGGACTACTGATCATCGACGCGGACACGCCCGGCCTCACCGTCACGCCGCAGCCGATGCTGGGCTGGCGCGCCGCGGACATGTGTGAGATCACCTTGGCGGACGTACGCGTTTCCGGAGATCGGTTGATCGGGAAGGCTGGCCACACCCTGTCGTATCTCATGGCGGCACTCGACTTCGAGAGGCTGGTCGCAGGCCTGCTGGCGATCGGCGGTGCGGCACACGCCATCGCGGCGACGCGATCCTTCACCCGCCACCGTCACCTCGGCGGCGCGCCGCTCGCCGCGAACCAGACCGTGCGGCACGCACTCGCCGATCTCGTGGCGGAACTCGAAGTCGTGCGGTGCTACGCCCGTCGAGCGGCGATCCGGTACGGCCAAGGGCGATTGGAGACCGACGTCGCGTCCATCGTGAAACTTCGGGCGACCGAGCTCGCGGTCTCCGCGTCCCGAGTCTGCATGCAGTATCACGGCGCAGCCGGTTACTCGGACGACTCGGTGGCCGCCCGTATCTACCGCGACGCCGCCGCCGCGACCATCGCGGCCGGTCCGAATGAGCTCATGAGGGACATCATCTTCGAGACGACGGAGGAGGCGTCATGCACGTCGTCCTGTTAGGAACCCGCCCCGAGGTCGTGGATGAATTGCACGAGCTCGGTCATACCGTCAGCGTGCTCTACCAGGATTTCAACCGACCCTACGTCGAGGCGAACGCCGAGCGCTTCGCGCACCGCGGCTTCATTTCCGCCTTCAACGCGCCGGAAACGGCCTGGTCGGTGCTGCTGCACCTCGGGATCGCCGACGAGGTCGACGTAGTGATCCCATGCCATGAGTTGGCGGTCGTGACGGCGTCGATACTCAATGGTATTCTCGGCCGTCCGGGCAAGATCGACCTGCAGACGGCGATGGCGGGCCGTGACAAGGCTGTGCAGAAATCACTGTGGGGGAAGCACGGTGTTCCGACCGCTCGGCACATGACGTTCACGAACGAGCCTGGTTCCGTCGACGAGGTCCGCGAGGCACTGGCCGGCCTGCGCGCGCCGTTCGTCGTCAAGCCCCCGTCCCTGGGCGGGAGCCGGCTCGTCCAGGCTTGCCCGACGGTGGCGGACGTCTTCGAGGCATTGCACGACAGTCGGGAACTACGCCATGCCGTCGTCGAGGAGAAGCAGGAGGGCGACGAGTGGCACTTCGACGGCTCCGTCATCGACGGGCGGGTTGACCACCTCCTGGTCTCCCGGTACCTGGCGCCGCTAATCGAGACGAAGCACGGCTCCACACTGAGGTCGGTCGCCTACCCGGTCGCGCGGTTCCCCGATGTCTACGCCGAGGCCGGGGAGTTCGCGCAGGCGGCCGTCGAAGCGCTCGGCGGCCGGTGGGGCGTCTTCCACCTGGAGGTGTTCGGCAAGCCCGGCGACTTCACCGCCGGAGAACTCGCCTGGCGGCCGGCCGGCGTGCTAGCCCCCATGTCGGCCGAGCGCACGATCGGCGTCAACCCGTGGCGGGCTCACGTGCGGCTGCTGATCGGGGCGGAGCCACTGGCGCCGACCACCGTTGCCGGCGCGGACCGGGCGGTCGGTTTCGTCTGTCTCCCGATCCGACCCGGCGCGATCAGCGGCGTGACGGAGGCCGACATCGCGGCGCTGCCCGGTGTCTGCCATGTCCAGATGACCGTCCAGCCTGGCCAACGCATGAAGGAGATGCTGGCCAGCACCATGGGGGTCGCGATGGTTCTCGTCGAGGGGGCCGACATCGACCACTGCGCACGGCTCATCGACGATGCCGTCGATCTCACCAACGCACTGCACGATCTGAAGAGTCACTGACGCCCGGCCTGGCGTCCCGCGCGTCGACCGCGTGGACGTAGCCCAGCACCGTGACTCCCTGCCACCAGAAGTGGAGCGACGTAAGCGATGACCACGGACAGCCCGAATTCCGGGACTTCATCGGGGCCACTGCGCGATCCGCAGTTCCGGTTGTTCTTCCTCGGCCGCTTGGTCTCGTTGCTCGGTAGCTCCATGGCTCCGGTCGCACTCGCCTTCGCGGTCCTCAAGTCGTCGAACTCGGCGGACCAACTGGGCATCGTCCTGGCCGCGCGAAGCCTGCCGATGCTGGTGTTCCTGCTCGTCGGCGGGGTGCTGGCGGACCGGTGGTCCCGCAAGGCCATTCTGCTCACGTCGAACCTGGGGGCCGCGGTCACCCAGGGAACCGTCGCCGTGCTGCTGCTGACGGGCGCGTACGACCTGACGACGATCGCAACGCTGTCGTTCCTGAACGGAGTGCTGACCGCGTTCACCTCACCCGCGCTGCGGGGAATCGTGCCCCAGCTCGTGGACCCGCCCCGCCGGCAACGGGCCAACTCGCTGCTCGGTTCCGTGAAGACCGGCACGACGATCCTGGGTCCGTCGATCGCCGGTGTTGTTGTGGTGGCGGTCGGCGGAGGATGGGCGATCGCCGTGGATGCCGCCAGCTACGTCGCCGCCGCCTTTTTCCTGGCCCGGCTCCAGCTGCCTGCTCGTGTGCCACGGAAGGTGACGAGCTTCTTCCACGAGCTGCGGGAGGGCTGGACAGCGTTCCGGTCGCTGCGCTGGGTGTCCACCATCGTGATCGCCTTCGCCGTCACCAACTGCATCTATGTCGGAGTCTGGAACGTCCTCGGGCCGACGATCGCGCTCGCTTCCATCGGCGCGGCATCGTGGGGCGTGGTGCTCAGCGTTCGGGCCGTCGGACTCCTGACGGCGAACGCGGCGATGTACCGGCTGCCCATGACCTGGTCGCTGCCCGTGGGCCTGTTCGCCTACGCCATGGGTGCAATACCCATGATCGTCCTCGGCCTGTGGGCGAACATCTACCTGCTCATCCCGGCGGCACTGCTGGCCGGACTGGGCCAGGGCGTGATGGCCATCATCTGGGAGACCTCGCTGCAGAGACGGGTCGAGCCGACTCTGATCTCCCGGGTCTCGTCCTATGACGACCTCGTGTCCTACCTCGCGGTGCCACTCGGTCAGATCACCGCGGTGCCCGTCGCGTCCTTGTTCGGCCAGACCAGCGTGATGGTCGCGGGCGGTGTCCTCTTCGGCATCGTCGCGATTCTGCCCGTCGTCGTGAAAACCGTGCGCCGCCCGGTCGACACCGCCCAGGAGCCGTCGGCGGAGCAACCGGCATGAATCGGGGCACAGCGGCCGCCGCTCCGCCGGAATTCCGGCACGACCCGCCAGCCGATGCCGACTCGAGCCCAGTGCCCGGGCCGGGTGCCGCGGGAACGCCGGACGAGGACGCCGTCCACCTCCACCTGACGATTCCGGCCGACCAGGTGCGGCGACTCGCCGACATCGCACAACGCCACACAGTTCCGTTACCAGCTCTGATCGTCGCCACGCATGTGCGCGTACTCGGTTCAGTCACATCGAACGCACATGTCACGGCCGTCGTGCAGGACGCCGACGCTGCGAATCCCATTCCGATCGGCCTGAATCTCAGCTCGCTGACTTGGATCGAACTTGCGCGGCAGGTCGTCGAGCGAGAAACGGAATCAGCTCGCCGCGAGGCCACTCGCCACCAGCGGCCGCCGGCCGTGCACCCCGACACGCTGGTGAGCTTCGGACGAGCGCGGTCGGCTGGGAATCCTCTGGCCGGGCACCGCTGTGAGACCGGACCGTTCGCCTTCGCCGTCGACGTCACCGTCGGGGACGAGTTGGCGATCGACATGACGGTGGATCCGCGGCGAGTGCACTCGTCCGTCGTCGACCGGCTTGTCGGGTACTACGAGCGGGCCCTGGCGCTTGTCGCCGGAGATCCACTCGCGGTCGCGACGACGGCGGAGATCCGAAGCTCGACCGACCTGGCGCGACTGCCGGCATGGAGCGTGGGCCCGGCCGAGCCGTTGAAGCCGTTCACCTCCGTGCCCGAACTGGTGCACCGGCACGCCGTCCACCGTCCTGCCGAGCTGGCGGTCTGTGACGCCGACACCTCGCTCGACTACGCCGAGTTCGACCGTCGGGTCAACCGTTTGGCGAACCATCTACGGTCCCTGGGCGTCAAACGCGGGAACAGAGTCGGTGTTTGCGTGCATCGAGGCGTCGAGCTGGTGGTGACTCTGGTCGCGGTGCTCGCCACGGGAGCGGCGTACGTGCCCCTGGACCCCGATTTTCCACCGCAGCGACTGGACTTCATCGCGCAGGACGCCGACCTGGTCTGCTTGATTGTCGGATCAGGTATCACGCCGCCGTCCGCCGACGTCCGCCTCGTCTCTCTGGACGACGACCGGTCGGCGATCGAGTCGGCCCTGGCCGACGCCACGTCGGCGCGCGTGGAACCGCACGATGCCGCATACGTGATCTACACATCCGGAACGACCGGCCGCCCGAAGGGCACAGTCGTCGAGCACGCGAACGTCGCCAATCTCTTCGCCGGGATGGACCGGTTGGTCGGCATCCACGCCGATGATCGCTTCCTGTCCGTGACCAGCGTGTCCTTCGACATATCCGTTCTCGAGATGGTGTGGCCGTTGGCCAGCGGGGCCTCGACGTTCATCGCTCCGGAGCGCGTCGTCGAATACCTCGCCGACAACCGCCGGTCGCTGGGGGCACTGGCACGTCAGTTTCGGCCCAGCCTCTTCCAGGCGACGCCCTCGCTCTTCACCGCTCTGGCCATCCGGCCACAAGTCCTCGCAGCCTTGTCCGGTCTGCGCGCGTTGCTGGTGGGCGGCGAGGCGTTGTCCCGCAGCCTGGCCGACACCCTCACACGAGCGCTGCCGCACGTACGCGTCTTCAACATGTACGGACCGACCGAGACCACCGTCTGGTCCACCGCGCACGAACTGGATCACCGCGCGGAGGACACCGTCACCGTCCCAATCGGGCGTCCGATCGCTAACACCCGCCTCGTCGTGGTGGACGGCCTCGGCAACGAGGCATGCGTCGGGGTCTCCGGCGAGCTGTGGATCGGCGGGGAGGGCGTGGCCGCCGGCTACCACCGCCGCCCCGATCTGGAGAGCGAGCGGTTCGTCGAAAACGCTGAGCCCGCGTCCGGCCGCTACTACCGAACCGGCGATCAGGTCCGCTGGCGTGACGACGGCCGTCTCGATTTCCTGGGACGCGACGACCGCCAGGTCAAGATCCTCGGGCATCGAGTGGAGCTCGACGAGATCGAGGGCGTGCTCTCCGAACATCCGGACCTCGCCGCTGCCGCAGTCACCTATCGCCATCATCCGGAGCGGGGCCACGAGCTGATCGCACATCTGCAGCCGGCGCCCGGCCGAACGGTCCGCGAGCGCCAGCGACTCGACCGCTGGCAGCGAGCCTGGGACGCCTCCTATGTGAAGGAGAGCAACGAGAGGTTCCCGGGCTGGGTGGACAACTACACGGGCGCGCCCTTCCCCGTCGATGTGATGGAGCAGTGGCGCGCTGCTTGGACGAACCGAGTCCGACGCCTCGCACCCCGACGGATCATCGACATCGGATCCGGCACCGGGCTGCTGGTCCGCAGCCTCGGCGGGCAGGCGGAGAGCTATCTGGCGATCGACGCTTCCGGCGCAGCCCTGGACGCCGCCCGATCTTTGCTCGGCGAACTCGCCGATCCGGCGCGCGTCGACCTCCGCGTGGGAGACGCTCTCACGCTGCGCGAGCTACCCGACGCGTCAGCGGACGTCGTCGTGCTCAATTCGGTCGTGCAGTACTTCCCGAGCACCGACTACTTGACCCGGGTACTGGATGAAGCCATCCGTGTCGCCGGCAGGCGCGGCGCCGTCTTCGTAGGTGACGTTCGCGACGCGCGGCTGCTGCGGATGTTCCATGCCGACGTGGAACTATGGCGGGCCAAGCCGCTGACCCCCGCCTCGGATCTCCGCGCGGCCGTCGAACATCTCGTCAGGGGCGAGCGGGAGCTGTGCCTCAGCCGATCCTTCTTCGACTCGCTGGTGCAACGCCATGACGGCGTCACCGTCTTGGCGGAAAGCAAGACGGAACGGACCCGCACGGTGATGTCGTGCTTCCGATGGGATGTGACCATCGTCGGCCCGGATTCCCCGGCTGCGCTCTGGACGGCCGATGCCGCGGTCCGCTCGGCCTGGCGGCCGGACGAACCTGATGCGCTTGAGGGTCTGTCCACGTTCGTGGCCGCCATTGAGGCGAACGGCTCGCTGCTGGTCACCGACGTCCCCAACGCTCGGCTGTCCAAGCCGCGGGCAGTGCTCCACGCGCTCGAAACCGCGTCCGGCGACGCCACCGCATGGGACATCGCACGAGCAGTGTGGGACGTGGCAACAGATGGCGCGGCGGATCCGGCCGACTTGGTCGATCTTGGTGCCCGGCACCGGGTGATAACCCACGTAGGCCCGGCGCGATCCGGCCGTCCAGATCACATCGACATCACCTTCCGCAGACTGTCCTGACTGGAGTCGCATGAGCAGCTCTGCCCACACGGCCAACGATCCGGTTGACGGCGACTTCCGATCCGCCCTGTCCGCCGACGTGCGCCGATTCCTGTCACGGCGGCTGGCCCCGGCGATGGTGCCGTCGAGGTTCGTCGTCGTCGATGATCTTCCGAAACTGCCCAACGGGAAGGTCGACCGGGCGCGGCTCCCGGCCGACGCCGACGTCGGATCCACAGACGGGGCCGCCGATCTCCCCGCAAGCGGCGCCGAGGCGGCGGCCGCCGAGCTGTGGGCGCAGCTCCTCGGCCGCCAGCGCATCGAGGCGCGGTCGAACTTCTTCGAGCTGGGCGGCACATCGGTGTCGGCCGTCGAGATGGCCGCACGCTGGACGGCCGCGACCGGCGTCGACGTTGACCTGCAGCGGTTCCTCGCCGAGCCCACGGTCCGCTCCCTGGTCCGGCTCACCGGAGACAGCGCGGCCGGCGAGTCGGAAGAGGAGATCGGCTTGTCCCTCAGTGCGGTGGCCACACTTCCGGCCGACATCCGCTGGGCCGGGCGCCAGGTCGCCCACCGACCCGCCGCCGGCGTCCTTGTCACCGAGGCGACAACTCGTACCGGATTGGGCCTGGTGCGAGAACTGCTGGACCGGTCGGCGACAGTAGTCCACGTCATCGTCGACCACGCCGCCCCTGCGCAGGCGCGCGAGCAGCTCCGCGAGAGGCTGCAGTGGTCGGGCGACCCGAACCGATTAGTCGTCGCACGTGGTGATCTCGCGCGCCCATATCTCGGACTAGAGCCGCAGACCTACCGGGACCTGAGCAATGGCACGCAATTGGTCGTGCACAACGGCGCCCTCATGGATCCCTTGGCGGCATATGGCCGGCTCTTCTCGGTCAACGTGCTCGGGACCCAGGAGGTTCTGCGCTTCGCCGGAACCGCAACCGTCAAGCCGGTGCACTTCGTGTCAACGCTGAGCGTCAGCTCATGGAGCGCGGAGCTGGGATGGTCTGCGGACACTGAACCAGGGCTCCCCGAACTCGTGGGGGCCATGCGCAAGACCTTAGCGGTGGCGGAAGGCTACGTGATGCAGGCGGCTCGGCGCGGTATTCCGGGACGGATCCACCGACACGGCCAACTCACCGCCGAGCAGCCGGGCGACCAGGACGACCGCGACTTCCTCACCGCGCTGATCCGGGCGTGCATCGCACTCAACCTTGCGCCAGATCTCGACCTCGCGATCCCGGCGACGCCGGTCGACAGCCTCGCCGCAGCCCTGGTGGACACGGCACTGAGCGAGCATCCGGCTAGCGGCGCCGACCATGTCGTCGCGGGCTACCCCGTGTTGTGGCGGGAGCTGGCGAACAACATCCGCGCCGCCGGTCGCGTACTCGACATCGTGCCTTACGAGCGATGGCGACAGAAGGTCCTCGAAACGGTCGCCGACGGCGATCTGAGGGCGCTCGCACGGTTCGTGCCTCTCATCGGCGAGCACGGACTGTCCGCCGCGTTGGGGCACCGGCCGGCAAGTCGCGCTTTGCCGGCCAACATCCCCACCGAGCCCGGCCGAGACCAGCTTCTCAAGTACCCCTCGCGACTCGGTGGCGTCCGAATTTCGCACGCCGGAATCGTGATCAAAGACCACACCGTCGTGGTTCCCCTGGATCACGGCGATCCGAGTGGCCCGCAGATCGAGATCTTCGCGCAGGAGGTGGTGTCGGCCGACCACGAACACCGAGACCTGCCGTGGCTGCTCTTCCTTCAAGGCGGACCGGGCGGCCGGACCCCAAGGCCCACAGGTGCGACCGGGTGGTTGGAGGCCGCGCTCCGGGGGCATCGGGTCCTTCTGCTAGATCAGCGGGGTGGCGGCCGAAGCACGCCGATCACGGTGGAGACCACCATCGGGCGAAGCGCCGCTGACATCGCTTCCTATATCCGGCATTTCCGCGCCGACAGCATCGTCCTGGACGCCGAACTGCTCCGTCTGCGGGTGGCCGGCGGCCGCCCCTGGACACTGCTGGGCCAAAGCTACGGGGGCTTCATCGCCCTCAATTATCTGTCGACCGCTCCGGACGGCGTGAGCTCGGCCATCGTATCCGGCGGTGTCCCCAGCCTGGGCGCGACTGCAGACGATGTCTATGCCCGCACCTACGCTCAAGCGGTAAAGAAGAACGAAGCTTATTTCCAACGGTACCCGGAAGACGTCAAGCTACTCCGCCGGCTTGCCGACCACCTGGACAACAACGACGTGAGGTTGCCGAACGGAGACCGGTTGACAACACGCCGGATGCGCCTGATGGGCCGCGACTTCGGCATGAGCGACTGGTTCGAGGGTTTACACCGCGTCATTGCGGGCGCATGGGACGGTGGGCGCATCTCCGAACCCTTCCAACGCGCGATTCTCCGGACGACCGGATTTGAAGGCAACCCGATCTACGCGCTGCAGGAGTTCATCTACGCACGACCAGGATTCGCAACAAACTGGGCCGCCCAACGTATGCTCGCAAATTTTCCGGAGTTTGATGAGAAGGCGAATCCACTCCTCCTTTTCGCCGAGATGATGTTTCCGTGGATGTTCGAAGAGGTTGCGGGACTCCGGCCGTTCATGGCCGCCGCCGATCTTCTGGCACAGGCCGCAGATATGTCGGAAATGTACGATCCGGCGCAGCTGGCGAACAACAAAATCCCTCTCATAGCGTTGCTCTACGCAGACGACCCGTATACACCGAACGATCTTCAACAGCGAACGATCGAAATGACGGGAAATGCTCGTGTGATCACGACGGAAGCCTTTCATCACAACGGTCTCATGAGAAATAGTGAGTTGCTCGCCGGGTTGCTCGACCTGGCGGCGAGACTGCAGGTGGGCGCGTGAATTAGATCCGCATCGGTGACACTCGGTGAACAATCGCAGGAGGTGGTCATGCTCGAACAGCGAGTCGAGGCGGAGCGTCGTATTCATAGGGCGCTGCACACCGGAGCGACCGAGCTGGACATTTCAGGCCTTGGTTTGACCAAACTTCCAGATTCGATCCATACTATCGCCAGCCTCTCGGTGCTGAACATCCACCATAATCGTATCGCCGTGTTGCCCGAATCGATGGGCTCCCTCGCCAGACTTACTGAGCTCAACGTCCATCACAACCGCCTCGTCGCACTTCCGAAGTCTATAACCGCCCTTAGTCAACTGACTAAGATGAACGTCGACTACAACCGGCTCGCGACGCTTCCCGAATCTATCGGGAGCCTTACTGGCTTGATTTCACTTGGATTGGCAAGCAATGAACTGACACGGCTACCCCAATCCGTCGAGGCTCTGCTCAAGTTGAACACCTTGCGTCTCGGATTCAACCAGTTTGCTGACGTGCCCGCGCCCCTGAAATCGCTTGTCTACCTCGCCGAGCTCTACCTCGGCGACAATCGGATTGGCGATCTACCGGAATGGTTCTGCCAGCTTACCGGACTTACTGTGCTAAGCCTCTACAATAATCAGATCGCCAATTTGCCGGACTGCCTCGGGCGACTAAAGAATCTCACGGCGCTGAGTCTATACGGAAATCGCCTTACCAGATTGCCCGAGTCGCTCGGCACTCTCACCGGTCTCGTCCAGCTGTATATCCATGACAATCGGCTCCTCGCACTACCCGAGTCACTCGGCGCCCTCGCCAACCTTGCTATCCTGCACGTCTACGACAATCGGCTGACCGAACTTCCCGAGTCGTTCAACGCCCTGACAAGCCTCACCACGGTGCACCTTCATCGCAATCGGTTCGCTCATGTGCCAGAACGAATTGCGGGTCTCGTCAGTCCCGACCTTCAGGCTTGGGACGTCTCGTAATAACCGTTCGTTGGGGCGCTTGCCAACTGGGTGGCCCAGCTCGATGCGCGATTGACGACGACGGCGGCGGCGCGGAAGCCGACCTTGTACCGTGCCAAAGGTCGACGCGTGGGCAGTGGCCAGGTGTTTCGCCGGCCAGTTCAGGCGGCTCGCCGGTACTCGTTGATCACGCCGCCGAGCACCCTCCGGCGTCTGATCGGAGCGTCCAGAGGGATGGCCCTCGCTGGATCACGGTACGGTGGTCGCTGATTGTCGCCTGCCGCGCTCGATGGTTCTGAGGCAGATTGCGTGATCAAGTTCGTGGTCGCGACGGACGGACAACCCCGGTGTGTGATCATCTTGTGCGGGCCGATAACCACGTCCATGCAGGTCAAGCGACAGGTCGGTACCCGTCGACGCCATGCTCACTGTCCGAGCAGGCGCACCGCGTCACGCACGATGTCGAGTACGAACTCGTGTATTTCGTGCCCCGACTGGCCGCCGCCACTGTCCACGCCGAACCCGTCCGCGCCGCCGAGACGGGACACGAAGCCCTGCCGTATCACCGCTGATCTTGGCTGGATGGTTGATGGTGCCATCGGCGCGGACGGAGTAACGACGTCGTCGTCGTAGGCTGACGCGCGCTGAGTCGCGTCGAGGCTGCGACCGGAGTACGCTGTGGCACAAGGGATTGCATGCGCTTCACACTGGATCGTCTGGAGCAAAACTGGAGCAGGGATGTGTGTTGAACCTACGTTGAACCGCACTGTACGGCACTCAAGTGCAGTGACCGCAACGGGTTTGACGTGGTGATTCTCTGTTTTTGCAGGTCAGAGGCACTGTCTACCGTCGTCGCGGGTCACACTGGCAGTGTGAGGGTCAGGGGTTCGAGTCCCCTCAGCTCCACTCTTTGTTTGAGTCCGTCTGATCAAGCGGTTTTAGCTGATCAGGCGGGCTTTTTGTTTTGCGGCGGCGATCGCCGTTAGGTTCTGGCATTCTGCCCCTATGGAGGAGTTCTGGAGGAGGTTCCTCCAGGTTGATCGTTCTTCGAGGGTGTTGCCTGCGTGGTCGTGGTGCCCCTCTCACCGGCGGTGTGAGGGGCATGTCATTTCGTTATGCCGCAATGCCGCTGGTGAGATGCCGCGGAGCGGGTTCTGGCGCGATTGGATGTGTCTGCACCATTGTCGTCGCGGTGTGCCAGCGTCGCTGCAGTGCGTTGATGAGTCGTTGTTCGACTTCGGGTGCGACGTGTGAGTAGACCTCGACGACGCGGTTGTGCAGGTGGTGGCCGAGCCGTCGAGCTTGGGCGATTTCAGGGGCGCCGCTGGCGATGAGCCAGGTCTTGTGGCTGTGTCGTAGGCCGTGGAAGGTCAGGCCGGGCCGGATCGGGTAGGTCCGCATGCGTGGGTTGGCGCGGTCGAGGTTGCCGTTGACGGCGGGGTTGAGCACGCGGCGGATGAAGGTGCTGCGCCACAACCAGGTTCCGCTCTCGGTGGTGAACACGAACTCGCCGTCGTGCCGTTGCAGGTGGTTGCGCAGCAGGTCGACGAGGAACGGCGGCAGGGTGATCGTGCGCGCAGAGGAGGCGGTCTTGGGTGGGCCTAGCCAGCGCGTGTGCGCGCTCTCGTGCAGGGCGCCGACGTGCGGGTCGACGATGAGCAGGCCGCGCTTGAGGTCGAGGTTGTTGCGGTGCAGGCCGGTGAGTTCGCCCCAGCGGCAGCCGGTCCAGGCGGCGGTGATGATCAGTAACCCGGCGGCCTCGCCGCCGAGCGCGGTGGCCTGGTCGGCGATGCGGACGACTTCTTCTGGGGTTGCCCAGATCTTCTCGGGTTCGATGCGGTGGCTGCGTCGCCCGCGCCGACGTCTTTTGTGGATGGGGTTGTCGGGGATGAGGTGTTCGTCGGCGGCATCGGTGAGCAGCATCGAGAGCAGCTTGATGATGCCGGCGATGGTGGAGGTGGCGTAGCCGCGTTGGTGGAGTTCGGTGATCCACTTATTGACGGCGAGGGTGTGATGTCGCTGAGTGGTGTGTTGCCCCAGCGGAGCTGGATGTGGCAGCGCAGGATGCTGCGGTAGTTGTCCAGGGTGCGGGGGTCGAGGTCGAGGGCGGCGAACCATGTGGCCACCCATTCGGCGACGGTCGTCTGGCCGTGCGCGGGGGCGATCCGGGTACCGCGGCGTTGGTCGGTCTCGATGTCGTGGGCGTAGTCGGCGGCGGCTTTCTTGGTGGTGAATCCGGAGACGGAGGCGGTGTGGCCGTCTGCGGTGGGGTAGCGGACGCGCCAGGAGTGCGGGCCGATCTGTTCTGTCCAGGCCATGTCGATCTCCGCTGTGAGGACGGGATGTGACAGGTCTGGTGTGCGCTCTCGGCGTTGAGCGCGCAATGGGCAACCCTGCGTGGTTGAATGACTACGGCATGCCGTCTTGTCTAGTTGTGGGGCCCGGCCGGCGTCGCCTTAAGTCTTCCTCTGTCTGTTCGTTAACTGGTCCGACGGTTGTTCGCGGTTGTCAGCGTGCGCGGCCGAACACTGCTGGTTTCCAGAAAGGCGTCATCTTCGAGTGTCGCACATCCGTGGTGTGCGCCATCCGGGTGAACTCTGCTTCCTACGACGTCCGGCGCGGTGGGCCCGACAGTATCCGGAACCGTTGCGGTGATTGGGGAGTAGTGGCCATCCGGTTGGAGCAAGAGCGTCGCTGTACAACGCGCTGACAGTAACGAATCGCCGCCGCGCAGCGCTGAGACAAAACTGGATGGCCGCTGGACGGACCACCAGAGATGGACCAAGGTAGAAGTTGTACCTCGGCCGATGGAGCGCTGGACTTCCGTGTGCAGCGTGGCATTCGGCCGGGCAGGGGAGGTGGCCGTGCCGAGCCTGACGACGAGTGTTGTGCAGCCAGGCGACCTGGTCGCTGTTCGCGGTCAGCGTTGGGTGATCAGTGAGGTCGACCCGTCTCCCGGCAGCACAGTGGTCGTGCTGAACAGCGTCGAGGACGATCGCTACGGCGAGACGTTGGAAGTCATCTGGGAGATCGAGCAGGCCAGACAACGGCTCCCAGTCGGTTCACTGCCTCAAGTGGACAAGGGCGGATTCGATCCGCCTGAGCAGTTGGCCGCGTTCCTTGACGCCGTGCGATGGTCGGCGGTGACCTCGGCCGACGTGCGAACGCTCCAGGCTCCCTTTCGGTCCGGTGTGGCTATTGAGGACTACCAGCTTGAGCCGGTCGCCCGGGCCGTAGACGCGCCCCGGGTGAACCTCCTCTTATCGGACGAAACGGGCCTGGGTAAGACCGTGGAAGCTGGGCTGGTGGCTCAGGAGTTGTTGCTGCGCCACCGTGCCAAACGGATCATGATTGTCTGCCCGGCCGGCCTCACCGTGAAGTGGCGGGACGAGATGGCCGAGAAGTTCGGCCTCGACTTCACGGTGATCGATTCCCAACGCTGTGCCCAGGTCCGTCGTGAGTACGGCAGCGCCGCCAACCCGTTGAATGTCTACCCGCTGACCATCATCAGCTTGCCCTGGCTGCGCGGTGCGAAGGCACAACGGCTGCTCGACGAGGTGCTGCCGCCGGACGGTCCAACGTACCCGCGAACCCTCGACTTACTCATCCTTGACGAGGCTCACCATGTCGCCCCGGCCGCCCCGAAGCAGGTCTACGCGGTCGACTCGCAGCAGACGAAGCTGATCCGGCGGCTGGCGCCGCACTTCACCCACCGGTTGTTCCTGTCGGCCACGCCACACAACGGCTACCCGGAGTCGTTCACGGCCCTGCTGGAGATTCTCGACGACCAGCGCTTCATGCGCGGCATGCCGCCGGACAAGTCCGCGGTGCTGGGCACTGTCGTGCGCAGACTCAAGCGGGACATCGTGAATGCCGATGGCTCGCCAAGATTTGTCGCCCGCGAGGCGAAGGCCATCCCGGTGCGCTACCCCGAGAGCGAGCGGGAGATCCACCAGCTGCTCACCCGGTTCGCTCGGGTGCGCAGGGGCAAGCTCGCCACTCCACGCGGACGCAAGGCAACTGACCTGGTGACCTTGCTGCTGAAGAAGCGGTTGTTCTCCAGCCCCGCAGCGTTCGCGCACACTGTGCGGGTTTATCTGGAGACCCTCAAGGTCCGTAATCGCGTTGTGGCACAACCCGATGACGATGTGCTCGAGTGGTTGTCGGATTTCTTCGACGACGTCGCCGCGTACGACGACGAGCAGTTGGCCGAGGCGGAAGACGACGTACTTGGGCGGACCCGGCCGATGCAACCGGACGCGGACGACAACGAAGTCGCTCTGCTGGAGCGGATGCGGGACTGGGCCCTCGCGCAGGAAGCGCAGCCCGATGCCAAAGCGGCCGAGCTGATCAAGTTTCTCCGGCAGCTTTGCAAGCCTGGCCGGCACTGGACCGTTGACCGGGTGGTGGTGTTCACCGAGTACCGCGACACCCAGCTCTGGCTGGCGAATCTGCTACGTCAGGAGGGCCTTGCCGGCGATCGTCTCGCGCTGCTGCACGGTGGCATGAGCACCGACGAGCGTGAGCAGCTACGCCTCGCGTTCCAGAAGGATCCGACCCAGCATCCGGTCCGGATCATGATCGCGACGGATGCGGCGGGGGAGGGAATTGATCTTCAAAAGTACTGCCATCAGCTGATCAACTACGATATTCCCTTCAACCCGAACAAACTTGAGCAGCGCATCGGCCGAATCGACCGCTACGGGCAGACGCAGACCCCGCAGATCTGGCACTTCGTCGGCACCGGCTGGGAAGGAGCCGTCGATACCTACGAGGCGGATCTGGAGTTCCTGTCCCGGGTAGCGAAGAAGGTCGGCGAGGTGGAGGCCGACCTGGGGGCGGTCAACGCAGTGCTGGCCGACGCTGTCCAACGCCGAATGCTGGGCAAGGATGCCGAGTTCGACATCGAATCGGCCGGGTCCGGCAAGGACCGAGTGCCCGCCGAGTCCAAGGTACGTGAACAGGTGCGTCGGCTGCGGGACAGCCTAGAGGCGACAGTCGCGGAGCTGGGCATCACGCCGGCACGGGTTGAGCGAGTAGTGGGCACCGCGCTGAGGCTGGCCAGGCAGCAGGCGCTGCGACCGCATTCGGACGAGAAGTGCCTTGCCCATGGCATGTTCGATGTCCCGACGCTGACTGGTTCCTGGACGCGCGCGACCGCGGGCCTCACCGAGAAGCTCCAAGTCACCGAGACTCGGCGTCGCGAGGAGCCGGCGCGCCAGTTGCCGATCACCTTCGACGCCGAGGTGGCCAGGGGACGAGATGACGTCGTACTGGCGCATCTCAACCACCCGCTGGTCGCCATGTCCACCCGGTTGCTGCGTGCCGCGGTGTCCAACGAACAGGTCGGGCTGCACCGCGTCACTTCCGTGGTGAGCGACGATCCCGCGTTGGAGGACGTGTTGGTCGGCGCGTATTCACGGTTCGTGCTGGTCGGAGCGGACGGCGTCCGGCTGCACGAGGAGGTCCTCTACGCGGGGGGCTGGGCGCCGGCGGCGGGGCGATTCCGGCGCCTGGAGAACCTCACCGTGCTCGGCGGCATCCTTAACCGCGCGTTAAGTTCGGGGACCGCTGCCTCCAAGCTGGTAGAGGGGCGGATGGTCGAGCGGTGGCCACGGGTAGTCGACGGCCTCCGCGCGGCCATCGACTGGCGTTCCAACATCCGCCTGGAATCGCTGGAACAGAAGCTCAGCCAACGCCAGCGGACCGAATGCGATCGGATCACCGCGGTGATCAAGCAGTTCTCCGCCAGCCTGCGCGCCGCGCTCGCCGAGGACGAGCGGGAGGACACCCTCTTCGGCGCCGAGATCACGAAGGCCACTGAGGCGGAGCGGGTGCAGTATCGCCGGGACCGTGAGCTGTGGAGCCGACGGCTGGCCGATCTTGAGGCGGAGCGTGATCGTGAGCTTGAGGTGATCGCTGGACGGTACAACAACCCGACGCCACACAAGTTCCCGGTTGCCATCGTGTTTGTCGTGCCGAAGCGGGAGGCCACTCGATGATGCCCAAGCCTGCTTGTGAACGAGACGACCCCGATGCGCCATCGGCCGACAAGCCGGTCGACTGATGGCCGGCACAGCCCGACGGGGTCGCGTCCCGGACGGCGTGCAACAACACCGCGAGTGGCTGAGCCTGGTCGACACCAACGGCCCGTTCCTTTCGCTGCCGGTGCTGCGAACCGCGTGGCCGACGCTCGACGCGCTGGAGAAGCCAGCGCGGGAACAACTCCGCCGTGAGCACGCGAACTGGCAGGTTGATCCCGTTGCCGCCCAACGGAACTGGGTCGACTACATGCTCGGGGAGCTGCTGGGTTGGGCGAGCGAACTGCGGTGGGAAGAGGAACTCCAGCAGTTGGCCCTTGACGTGGACGAGCACGACACTCGGATCGCGCCGACCTTCGCGCTGGTTGAACCGGGGGGGCAGGTCGATGCCGCGTCGATCCGGCTGCTTGGGTTGATGTGCCCGGCCGGCAGTAACCCGACCGGCCGGGTCAAGGACGAGGCGTGGACGGCAACGCCGGCGGATCGGCTGGCGCAGCTCTGCCGGGCCCGGGACGTGCCCCTGGGGCTGGTGACCGACGGGCGCTGGTGGACCCTCATCCGCGCACCACGCAACGGCACGACCACCACGGCGACGTTCGACGCCGTCGGTTGGAACGATGCCGCCGAGCGAGACGTCGTCCGTGCCTTCCGGTCGATCCTCTGCCGGCGCCGCTTCTTCGGCGTTCCGGCGGACGAGACGCTCGTCGCCCTGTTGGCGGCGAGCGAGGGATCGCAGGAGGAGATCACCGAAGCGCTCGGAGTCCAGGTCCGTCAGGCCGTTGAACTCCTCGTGGCGGCCATCGGCCGGGCCGACACCGCGCAGCGGGAACGTGGTGAGGCGGACTTGCAGGACGTCGACGCCGAGGAGATCTACCGCGCAGCCGTTTCGGTCATGATGCGAATAGTCTTTTTGTTGTTCGCGGAAGAGCGCAAGATGCTTCCGTCCGACAATGCGCTGTACGCGGAGTCGTACTCGGTCGGTCGGTTGTGTGAAGCCCTCGAGAAGCGCAGCTTCGACGAGGGTGAGGATGACCTCGAACACAGCTTTGCCGCGTGGCACCGTCTTCGCGCACTGTTCCACGCCGTGTACTGGGGCGTCGACCATCCGCGGCTGTCGATGTACCCGCACGACGGTTCGTTGTTCGACTCCGAACGGTACTCCTGGCTGCCGGACACTATTGACGACCGGACCATGCTGCACATGCTTCGGGCGGTGCAGTATGTCGAGACCGGTACGGGACGTTCGCGTGAACGTCGCAAGCTGTCCTTCCGTGAACTGGAAGTCGAGCAAATTGGCTATGTATATGAAGGCCTTCTCGGCTATGACGGATACCGTGCCCATGACGTGATCGTCAGCCTCATCGGCAGAACTGGCTTCGAGGAAGAGGTTTCGCTACGCGAGTTGGAGGATGCCGCCGCTCGCACCGGAATTGAGTTGGCCGCCAAGCTCGCCGAGGACTATAAGTCATCCGGGATCGGCTCGGCCGGCGCGCTCCAACGTCGGCTCGGCCCCCTGCCCGCTGGCGAACGTGAAGAGCACCTTCGCGTGTTGTTGGCCGCCAGCCGTGGCGATCGTGATCTGGCGGAGCGCCTACTGCCGTTCTCCCGGATCATCCGCCGCGATCTGCGCGGACAGCCGGTTGTCATCATGCCCGGTGAGCTGTTCGTCACCGAATCGTCGTACCGTAAGAACACTGGCGCCCACTACACGCCGCGTCATTTGGCCGAACGCGTCGTGCAGGACGCCCTTGAGCCGCTGGTCTACAAGCCCGGCCCGGTGCAGACCGCTGATCGCAGCAGCTGGAAACTCAAGACGAGCAAGGAAATCCTCGCCCTCAAGGTCGCCGACATCGCCATGGGATCCGGTGCATTCCTGGTCTCGGCCGCCTTCTATTTGGGCGACCGATTGGTCGAAGCCCGGGCGCGCGAAGGCGACCGGCAAGCCCTGGATGCCGAGATCTCTCGTGCCGTCGGCGAACACCAGGACGATCCCGTTGTCATCGACGCTCGCCGGAGTGTCATCGAACGCTGTCTCTACGGCGTGGACATCAACCCCACCGCAGTCGAGATCGCCAAGGTGTCCCTGTGGCTCGTGTCGATGGACACCCAGCGCCCCTTCACATTCCTTGATGACCGCCTTGTCGCTGGCGACTCCTTACTCGGCATCACGTCGACGGACCAGTTGCGGCACATGCACATCGACCCGGCCCGGGGCCGTGAGCTGCACCATGATCTCTTCTACTGGACCAAGAGCACCGATGCCCTGCTGCACAAGTCCGCCGACACCCGTCGACGCATCATGGACCTGGAGCAGTTAGGTGGCCCGCTTGACTGGCTCGACGACCGTCGCAAGCTGCTCAAGGAGAGCCGGGACGACCTCCGCGAGCTGAGCCTCATCGCCGACGTACTCACCGGCGCCGTCCTGGCCAACGCATCCGATGGTCTGAGGGGCATCGACCGTGCCGCCGTCGAAGCCGCCTACCTGGCCGACGGCATCCGCCGCGACGGCGACACCGAGGCGGCACAGGCGAAGGCAACGTCTTGGCTGCGCACGGACAGCGTGGACCCGGGTCTGCCACGTCAACCAGTGCACTGGCCCCTGGTCTTCGCCGACGTCTTCGAAGAGGGAGGCTTCGACGCAGTGATCGGCAACCAGCCATTTCTAGGTGGCCAGATGATCACAGGCGTCTTAGGACGTGCGTACCGTGAGTACCTGGTTCATGTTGTAGGGCGTGGTGTGCGTGGCAGTGCTGATCTGATTGCCTATTTTGCTTTGCGCTCACATGATCTGATTAGGAAGAATGGGCACGCAGGCCTGATTGCGACCAAAACGCTCGCCCAGGGTGATACCAGGGAAGTTGGACTCGATCAGCTGTTGACTTCTGGGGTGGTCATCCGAAAATCGATCAAGAGCACGCCGTGGCCGAGTAGGAGCTCGGCGCTGGAATGCTGCATCATCACCACAACCCGAGAGGTGCTCGGCGAGGCGTCTGAGTGCTTGGCTGATGGGGTGGTGGTGTCGGCCATTAATTCTTCGCTCGACCTAGTGTCGCGAGCCGCTGGGCAACCGTATCGGCTGATCGTTAATCAGGGGAGCGCGTTTCAAGGCTCGAACATACTTGGCTTGGGATTTACGATGGATCCGGAGCTGGCTGAGAGGTTAATTTCGATCGACAATCGAAATGCGGAAGTGCTTTTTCCTTACCTTAGTGGCCGAGATCTAAACTCGCTTCCTGATTGTTCCGCCTCGCGATGGGTTATTAATTTCCACAATTGGCCAGAGGAACGCGCTCGAGAGTATGAAGATTGTTATAGCAGGGTTACTCGGTTGGTTAAGCCGGAGAGGGGTCGCAATAATCGGGAAGTTTATCGGGTAAATTGGTGGCAATATGCAGAAAAGCGGCCGACGATGACCGATGCTATATCCGATCTTGATCGGATTTTGGCGATTGCTCGCGTGAGTAGGACGGCTATGCCGGTGCTAGTGTCGGCCCGGCAAGTCTTGTCTGAGATGATTGTTGTTTTTGCAAGCGAGGATCCGGCGTTGTTGGCGTTGCTGTCGAGCGTGTTGCATTACTGGTGGGCGAAGGCGTATGCATCCTCGATGAAGGCCGATCTTCGCTACACGCCTTCTGACGTTTTTGAGACATTCCCGCTTCCGGTGCTTACAAATGAGCTTCGGGTGCTGGGGGGTGAGCTGGACGAGTTTCGGCGCGAGGTGATGCTGTGTCGCGGTGCGGGACTCACCAAGACGTACAACCTGGTGTTCGATCCGTCCTGTGAGGACGATGACATCGTTGAGTTGCGGGCCATTCACCGGTCCATCGACGAGGCCACCGTTCGTGCCTACGGCTGGGAGGAGCGGATCGCCAAGGTCGGGGGCTTGGATCACGGGTTTCATCCGGTGGGCCGGGAGACCCGGTACACGATCGGCCCGGCGGCGCAGCGGGAGGTCCTGGACAGCCTGTTGGAGCTCAACCACGAGCGCCACGCCGAGGAGGTGGCCAGTGGGGTCCTGGCGAAACCGAAGCGGAAACCGCGAAAGCCGCCGAATGGACAGGGGCTTCTGTAATGAGTACCAACCAGGTGTCGCCGTTGGACACTCCGCAGCGGTTCGACGACGTGTCCTCCTTCGTGGTACGGGACAAGCTGCACGAGCTGATCGAGCGTGACCTGCTGGGCCCGTGGGATGGCGACAGCGAACAGTTCGGGCCCAGAGCGATGGGGCCGAGGGAGCGCTACCTCGTCGGCATGTTGGGGCCGAAGCATCAACCTGGCTCTACGGTCCAGGACGCCGATTCGGTGTCTGATGCGGAGATGGGCGTCCACGGCGAAGTCCGGGGCGACGAGGCGGGTGAGCTGCCGGAAGTGCTGACACCGCAAAACCTCGGCCGCATCTGGGCGTCATCGATGGGCATGTCGTTCTGCGTCGACGCGAGCGTTGATGTCGTGCATGCCACCGTGTCGTGGGGCGAGTACTGCCGGCAGGAGACCGTGGACGACGAGGGGCGCAAGCGGACCGCATGGACGCGGGAACAGCGTGAGTTCTCGCTGAAGATCCGGCTTAACGGAGACCGTGATCCGTACTTCCCGCTGACGATGGATGACGTCCGGACGCCGGGGGTCTACGTGGCGGCGGCGATCCGGACCGCCCACGGCCAGCGGACCGTCGAGGTCATCCTTGTCAACGGCCAGCAGGAGCCGGCGAGCAATGCCGACACGGCGTGGCTGTTCCAGACGCGACTGGTGGTGATGGCGGCGGATGGAGTGGCGCCGATCTTTCTGCCGATCGACGATGCGATGGAAGACACCGCTGGCGTTGTGGACGATGCTGAGGAGGCGCATCTGCGGCTGTTGTACCGCCACCAGCTCAAGTATGCGAACGGGCACAACGTTGCCGTACATGCAGCGCACGATGTGTCGCGCCGCCGCGCCCATAGGCTGACGACGACATGGCTACCTAGCTACGACGTGCCGGCAACTGTGGCGCCGGTCGGCGACGGCACGCCGTTGGCTGCGGCGGAGTTGTCGATGGACGCGCTCGCTGTCGCCGATCTGGACGACTTGCGAGCTGGCTTGTCTCCGCTCGCCGATGGGTATGAAGCCTGGCTCGACGAACAGCAGGCGGGGATATCCGCGTTGCCGGAGTCTCTACGTGCTGCAGCCAGCGACGCCGTGACTGCCGCACGTCGTGCCGCCGATCGGATCCGTTCGGGCGTTGCCTTGCTGACCGATGTCGCGAAACCCGGTCACGCCGATGCGTTGCGGGCGTTCCGGTTCGCCAACCAAGCCATGGCCGATCAGCGCAGACACACCGAGATCTCACGACTGCGAGAGAACCCCGCCGTGGAGTACGCCAACGCTAAGGCCACTGTGGACGGTCGCGGTGTGAAGGCGGCATCGTGGCGGCCCTTCCAACTCGCCTTCGTGCTGCTCAACCTGCCGCCCCTGGCCGTCATCGAGCATCCGGAACGCGCGGCGAACCGCGATGCAGTGGTCGATCTGCTCTTCTTCCCGACCGGCGGCGGCAAGACTGAGGCGTACCTCGGACTGACGGCCTTCACGTTCGCGATCCGGCGCCTTCAGCGCATGGTCGGCGCCGGCGAGCAAGCCCGAAGCGGGTCAGCCGGTGTGGCGGTGTTGATGCGGTACACGCTCAGACTGCTGACCGCACAACAGTTTCAACGTGCCGCCGCGTTGGTGTGCGCGGCCGAGATGATCCGCCGCGACGACGAGTCCACCTGGGGTGGCGAGCCGTTCCGCATCGGCTTGTGGGTCGGCGGCAGCGTCTCGCCGAACTGGTTCGGGCAGGCCGAGGAGCAGATCGCTGAGGCGCGCGAGGCCGGTGAGGGTAAACGCGCCAATGTGCTGCAGACGCTGTCGTGCCCCTGGTGCGGCACCCAACTCGCGGCACACCGCGACTTGCATCCTGATGCCAACACCCGAAGGGTGCTGCTGTTCTGCGCCAATGCCGAGGGAAAGACCGCCTGCCCGTTCTCCCGGACTCGTTCCACTGACGGGCTGCCGATCCTCACCGTGGACGAGGAGATCTACCGCTACCTACCCAGCCTCGTGATCGCCACCGTCGACAAGCTCGCCCAACTACCGTGGAAGGGCTACGCCGGCATGCTGTTCGGCCGAGTACGACAACGCTGCCCTCGACACGGCTACCGACACGACGACCTGGACGCGCGCACCGAATGCTCGGGCAAACACCAGACGAAGGGGCAGCTGCCGGCGGTGACCAGCCAACCGGTGCCGCGCCTGCGCCCACCTGACCTGGTCATCCAGGATGAGCTGCACCTCATCTCCGGCGCGCTGGGCACCACAGTCGGACTGTTCGAATCGGCGGTCGACCAGCTGTGCACGTGGACCACGCCGTCCGGCGCTTCGGCCGGTCCGAAGATCGTCGCGTCCACCGCGACCACCAAGCGCGCCACTGACCAGGTGCGTGGCGTGTTCGGCCGCCGGCTGGAGATCTTCCCGCCCCAGGTCGTCGACGTCGCTGACACCTTCTTCTCCAAGCAGGTTGAGGTCACCGAGGCAAACCCGGGCCGCCGGTATCTCGGCGTCTGCGCGCACGGCATTCGGCTCAAGTCCGCCGAGATCAGGCTCGCCGAGATCCTGCTGATCGCCGGTCAGACCCTGCTTGACGCCCACGGCGCGGCGGCGGACCCCTACCTGACGCTGGTCGGCTACTTCAACGCCACCAGGGAGTTGGCCGGCATGCGCCGCTACCTCGATGACGACGTCGCGACGAGGGTCCGCAGACACGGCCGCAGCAAAGGCCTGTCCGATCGGCTGATTGGCGGCACGTCGATGCTGACCATCCAGGAACTGACGTCGCGGATCTCCTCCGGCGACATCAGCGACGTGCTCAAGCGGCTCGAGATCGGCTTCGATCCGGAGTTCGACACCAGCGACCGCCGTCGCGCCATCAACCAGAACTGGCAAGACGTGATGAGCGCCAGCCGAGGTGGCTCGGGCCGGGGCAGGAACAAGATGCTGGCGCATCCGGTCGCCGAGAAGTGGGCAGCCCGTCGCCGGGATGACCGACTGCCCGTCGACGTCGTGCTCGCGACCTCGATGTTGCAGGTCGGCGTGGACGTCGCACGCTTCGGGCTGATGGTGGTGACCGGACAGCCGAAGAACACTGCCGAGTACATCCAGGCCTCCTCCCGGGTCGGTCGTGACCCGGGGCGCCCGGGCCTGGTCGTCACCCTGTACAACTGGACACGGCCGCGGGACCTGGCACATTACGAGGACTTCGAGCACTACCACGCGACCTTCTACCGACAGGTGGAGGCGTTGTCGGTCACGCCGTTCACCCGGCGCTCCCTCGATAGGGGAACAACGGCGACTTTCGTCGCCGCAGTGCGCAATATCGCGGAGAACCACTCCCGCAACGCCGACGCGCAGAACGTCGATCTCGACGGTCCGCTCGTGCGGCAGGTCATCGACCGCATGCTCGCCCGCGCGGATGCAGTGCACGATGAGCGTGGCCGGCGCTATCTCCAGGAGCGGATCACCACCATCGAGAACTTCTGGAACCTGGCCAAGACCAGCGCCAGCGCACTCGGCTACGAGAAGAACATCACCGCGACGCAACGCTTCATCGGCCTGCTCCGGAAAGCCGGCGAAGGCAGATGGACCGACACCACGGTCGGGCAGTCGATGCGCGAGACCGAGAATGAGATCAACCTGGTCCTGTCCGGCAGCGGCGAATTCCTCCAGCCGATGTACGAAGCGCCGGCCTGGTCGTTCGCCCCGGCCGACGGCGAGGACGACGACGCCCCTGACGGCGACGAGATGGGGGACTCGGCGCTGTCCGAGCCGGCCGGACGGGGCGGTGCGTGATGTGCGCCCAGTACCGGCGCCGGGTCGGCTCAGTGCGGCCGAGCCACCTCATGTTCACCAGCGGTGTCGGATCCCTCGTCGACCTGCCGAACTTTCCCGTGCTGGTCAGGGGACTCGACGACTGGAGTTACGACGGGATCGCCGAGTGGGAACCGATCGCCGAACCCCGGCTGCTCGCCGGTGTGCGAGCGCTGCCCGGCAACAAACACGTCGAGCAGCTGCGGCCGGCACCATGGATGGACGGCCTTGATGCCGACCCGCGCGGACCGGCCAGTCGTGTCGGCGTGCCGGTGATGCCGTTCCCCGCGTGGCTGAGGTGCACCGCCTGCAATGAGCTCGCACCGCTCGAGTCGCAGGTTTTCGGGTTCGAGAACGACAACCCGCGCCGCCCGCATGACGCGCGATTCTTCCACGAGACGTGTGGCCGCAAGAAGAGCGGGCGCAAGCCGCTCGCGGTGGCAGCCCGGTTCGTTCTCGCCTGCACGGCGGGCCACCTGGACGAGTTTCCATACCAGCATTTTGTGCACCGCGGCGACCAGTGCCAGCGTGCCGCCAACCCGCGCCTGCTGATGGAGGACAGGGGCGGCAACATCGGCGCCAACGTGGCAATCCGCTGCCTGAGCTGCCGCGCGTCGCGAAACATGCGCGAGGCCATGGGGACACGTGGCGAGCAGAACCTGCCTCGTTGCCGTGGCCGGAATCCGCATCTGGCGACCTTTGACGCCCAGGGGTGCGACCAGCGGCCGAAGGTGTTGGTCATCGGCGCGTCGAACCAGTGGTTCGCGCAGACTCTGTCCGCGTTGGCCGTGCCCAAGACCGACGCGAGCGAGCTGGAGTTCAAGGTCGAGCAGCACTGGGCACAGCTGGACAAACTGCCCCGGGGGATGTACCCGTACGGCCGCGAGAACGTCGCCGCGTTTCGAGAGCTCGAACGGTGGACCGACGACGAGATCGGGGACGCCGCGGACGTGGTGCGGGCCCGCAAGGCCGGCGCCGCCGAAGAGAACAGGGGCGGTTATCCAGACCTGCGCACGCCCGAGTGGGAGATCTTCTCGGCGGCGCAACTGCCACCGCCGTCGGACGAGTTCACGGCACGTCGGGACCCGGCCGGAGTGCCGGATGCGCTCAAGGAGATCTTCGCGGACGTCCTCCAGGTGGAACGGCTGCGTGAGGTTCGCGCGCTGGTCGGCTTCACTCGGCTGGACGCCCCGGATCCGGAGGATCCCGAACTGGTGCAGCCAGCCCCGCTGTCACGGTCCGCTCCGAAATGGCTGCCGGCGAGCGAGGTCCGTGGCGAGGGTATCTTCCTGCGGGTCCCGGATGGCCTGCTCGACGAGTGGGTGGCTCGGACCGCAGAGAGCGAGGCCATCCGTCGCCATCAGAGCGCCTACGGACATTTCCGGGAGAACCGGTACTCCGAGCGGATCACCGGCCCGTTCGATCCGATGAAGCACTGGCCCGGTCCCCGTTACATCGCCCTGCACACGTTGTCGCATTTGCTGATCCGGACCATCGCCCTCGACTGCGGCTACAGCTCCGCGAGCCTGTCCGAACGTATCTACGCCGGCACCGAGGACGACCCCCGCAGCGGCATCCTGATCTACACCGCCGTGCCGGACGCGGAAGGCACGCTCGGCGGCCTGGTGTCGCAGGCCGAGCCCGACCGGCTGGTGCGGTTGACCCGCCGAGCCCTGCGCGACGCCATGCGCTGCTCGTCCGACCCGCTGTGCCGGGAGCGGCTGCCGCAGCCGCATGCCGACTACCTACACGGCGCGGCCTGCCACGTGTGCTTGTTTGTGTCCGAGACGACGTGCGAGCGCGGCAACCGATTCCTTGACCGGCGGTTCGTCGTGCCCATCGACGATCCTGAGCTCGCCTTGTTCGCCAGTCCGTTGTGAGGGAGGTGCGCCAGTGGCGCGGTTGGCCATCGACAAGGAGTTCCTCCGCGACTTCGCGCGGCTGGAGAAGCCGGTGCAAGATCGGGTCACTGAGGTGTTCGGCAAGTTCGAACAGGACTCGCAGTCGGGTCGGAACCTCGAAAAGATCGTCAACGCCCGGGACCCGAGGTTCCGATCCATCCGGATCACACAGTTCTGGCGGGGTGTCGTGCTGGCGCCAGACTCAGGCGACACCTACGTCCTGCTCAAGGTGCTGCCGCACGACGACGCCTACGTGTGGGCGCAGCGCCGCACGGCGTCGGTCAACGCCGCGACCGGACGCATTGAGATCCGCGACGTCGTGGCGATCGACGAGACCATCCCGGCGCTGTCGGACATGGCGGCATATGAGAGCCATCTGCTGTTCGAGCAGGTCGGTGACGCAGACCTACGACGACTTGGTGTGGATGACCAGACACTGTCTTTCGCCCGCGTACTGACCGACCCGGTCCAACTGGATGCGGCAAGATCGTTCCTACCCCCGACTCAATGGGACGTCCTGTTCGGGCTTGCGGCCGGGCTGAGCCCGGAAGAAGTGTGGGCGGAGTTGGGGGCGGCTCTGGTGGAAGGCGCGGTGGACGCCGAGGATATCGACGCGGCGGTCAAACGTAGCCCCGACCGGATCGTGCTCGTGGACGGGCCCGACGAGCTCATGGCGATACTTCGGCACCCGTTTGCGTCGTGGCGGATCTACCTACATCCAGTACAGCGGGCGGTCGTCGAGACACGCTATCGAGGTCCAGCGCGAGTTACCGGTGGGCCGGGCACGGGGAAGACCGTCGTCGCTCTGCACCGTGCGCATCACCTCGCTCAGTACGGTCACGGCAAAGTTCTGGTAACTACGTTCACGTCCACACTTGCCGACTCCCTGCGTGCCGGTCTGAAGTTGCTCGTCGCGTCGGCCGAGGTCGCCGCCTGCATCGAAGTCGCACATGTCGATCAGGTCGCGCACCGTGCGTTCCGTGAAGAACACGGCGTGCCGACGATGCTGTCGGCTGCCGACGAGAAGGCCATGTGGAAGCAACTCGTGGAACGCCTTGATCTGCCCTTTTCCGAGAGCTTTCTGGCCGAGGAGTGGCGTCAAGTGGTGCTCGGGCAGCGCATCAGCACCGAGGAGACGTACCTCGCGGCGAGCCGAGTAGGCCGTGGCCGGCGGCTGAGGGCACAGCAGAGGCAACAGGTGTGGTCAGCGCTCCAGCAGTTCGACACGAGTCTGCGCGACCGGAACCTGTGGACTCACGAGACGGTGACCGCGGAGGCCGTAAGTTTGCTCGAACGGGGAGTGGACAAGCCGTATCGACACGTCGTCGTGGATGAGGCGCAGGATCTCAGTCCTGAGGCTTGGCGGTTGTTACGTGCCGTCGTTCCCGATGGCGACGACGACATCTTCGCCGCGGGAGACACGCATCAACGCATCTACAAGAACTTCGTCAACCTCAGCGAGTTCGGCATCCGGGTTGCCGGACGCTCGACGAAACTGACGATCAACTACCGAACCACGGCCGAGATACTTGCGTGGAGTCTGGGACTACTCAGAGGTGAGCGGATCGATGACATGAACGGGGGCCTGGACTCCATCGCGGGTTGCCGTTCGGAGCTGCATGGGCAGCCGCCGGAGTTGCGCGGTTTTCACACCCGTGAAGAGGAGTTCCGGTTCGTAGGCGCCAAGATCCGGCAGTGGCTGGAGTCGGGCGTCCAGGTCGGTGAGATCGGCGTGGCGGTGCGTTCGAACTGGCTCAGCGAGCGGGTCCAGGAGTTCCTGACCTCTGAGCAGTTACCTGCCCATCTGCTGGCTGACGGGCAACCTACAGACACGGAGATCTCTGTCGGCACGATGCACCGCATGAAAGGACTTGAGTTTCGCTGCCTGGTGGTAGTGGGGGTGGGCGCGCGGTACATGCCCGCGTTGAACGCCGTCACTCCGCTCGGCGAGGACGCACAGACGCACGAGCTGGATCGGCAACGAGAACGCTGCCTACTTTTCGTCGCTTGCACGCGTGCCCGTGAGCAGCTCGTGGTGACCTGGCACGAGTCGCCAAGTCCGTTCCTCTCCTTCTAGGATCAACGCCGCCGTCATCTCGGTCACCGCTGGGACAGAGGGCTATGGCGCAAGCCAGATCGGCCGGATGTCGGGCTCCACACCGGACGTGGTGGAGCAAAACTGGAGCAGGGATGTCTGTTGAACCTACATTGAACCGCACTGTACGGCACTCAAGTGCAGTGACTGCAACGGGTTTGACGTGGCGATTCTCTGTTTCCGCAGGTCAGGGGCACTGTCTAAACCAGACTGGCAGTGTGAGGGTCAGGGGTTCGAGTCCCCTCAGCTCCACAATCGTTGAATAGTTTAGATACGCCCCCTAACCTGGGAAGACTAGGTTTGGGGGCGGTCTTGTATTTTCGTCCCAAGTGGACAGTGGATGACGTAACTGGAGCAAACTGGAGCATGACCATGATCCGCGCGAAATAGGGTCACGATTTGCTCCACCCCATTCGGGTGATTCCGGTCCGCGTGTCTGGCGATGGGTTCTTTCCGACGGCCGCTGTCGTTGTTGGCAACACGTCGCAGGGGTTCGTCGGGCTGAACGATGTGCTTGCCGCACAGGCGATCTGGGGCCACTGTTCGCCTGGATCCTGCGGAGCGGCGACACGTGGCCGCGCTGCTCGTCAATACCTCCGCACAGCGCTGTCGTTCGCGGATGCCCTGCCGTTCGACTCCGCGGGCCTGCGTGGTCTGGTCAGCTGGCGCGTGCGGTCGCTCCAGTGGCCAAGATGACCGTCGCTGCCGACGATGCGGGCACGTGGTCACACCGCGACTCGGCAATGTGCAGCGTGGCCACGCGGCCTGCGGGTACTGCGCGGGACTGCCGTAGACGCAAAGGACGCGGTCGCGGTGATGAAGGCGGCCGGCCTGGAACCGCTGGTTGACTATCCCGGTTCTGCTCGCCCGTGGCAGTGCCGTTGCCGTCGATGCGGTCGTACGGTGAGCACTCGGTACGCGGCGGTAGCTTGTGGGGTTCCATAAGTCTGTCACCGGTGCTGACCAGTGGTTTTACACGGCTCGTTCGTACTCGTTGATCAGGCCTCCGAGGAGGCGCTGTCGCTTGATCCGCTGGGAGTTCAAGTTGGCCGCAGGGTGGGTCGGCCGGGGTGGGCGGAGCTCGCGGGACCGGTGCGGCCGTCGACTGTTGTAGTGCTGGACGTATTCGGCGAGTACGGCGTTGAGGTGCCGCTGGTTCAGGATCAGCATGCGGTCGATGAGCTCGGTTCTGGCAGTGCGCAGGAAGCGTTCGGCGTAGCCGTTCGCCCGGGGGCAACGTGGCGGGATTTTGATCGTCTTAATGCACGGACTTCGTGCCGACCAGGCGTAGCAGGGCGAAGAGGTGGCGGGTGTGACATGTCTGGTGTGCGCTCTCGGCGTTGGGCGCGATGGGCAGCTCTGTGCCGTTGGGCGGCCACCGTAAGCGATCTTGTAGCTGAGAAGTCCGGCTGCCGCGGATGCGGAAGGTCGCCGACGAGGCGAGCGTCGAACGGGGCTTTCCTTGGCAGCGCCGCACCGATTTCAGTTCGGGAGTCCGGCGTCCACTGCGGCGGGCTCGGAAGCCGCTTGGCCGAGTGGCGCGTCGTGAATCGCGGCGCGAGGACAACGCCTGGACGAGGATCCCGTGGAACGGCCGAACAGTCACGGGCCACAACACCTGTGCGCTACTCCAGGGTCACTACGACCTTGCCCTTGGCGCGTCCCTGGTCGACGTGGGTGACGGCGTCGAGCGTCGCGTCGAACGGGAACACCCGGTCGATGGCGGGGCGCAGGTGGCCGGGGTCGATGAGGGTGGTGAGCTCCCGCAGCTGGGTTCCGTCGGCCCGCATGAACAGGAACGAGTACTGGACGCCTAGCCGCTTCGCCTGGCGGCGGATGCGACGGCTCAGCAGGGTCATGGCCACGCGCAGGAACGCCGGGGCGCCGATCTGCTGGGCGAAAGCGGGGTCGGGCGGGCCGGCGATGCCGATCGCCAGGCCGCCGGGCTTGAGCACGGTCAAGGACTTCGCCAGATTCGTACCGCCCAACGGGTCGAGAACGACGTCGTAGCCGGACAGGACCTCGGCGAAGTCCTCGTGCTTGTAGTCGATGACGAGGTCGGCGCCGAGAGCCCTGACCCACTCGACGTTCGACGTGCTGGTGGTCGTGGCGACGGTCGCACCCAGGTGCTTGGCCAGCTGGATCGCGATCGTGCCCACGCCACCGGAGCCGGCGTGGATGAGGACCTTCTGCCCGGCCGTCACGTTCGCGCGCTCGACCAGGGCCTGCCACGCGGTGAGCCCGGCCAGCGGCACCGCGGCCGCTTCCACCATGGACAGCGAGGCCGGCTTGGGGGCGACGTCGTCCTGGTGGATGGCGATGAGCTCGGCGAACGTCCCGATGCGGTGGTCCCGGGGCCGGGCGTAGACCTCGTCGCCGGCCTTGAACTTCCGCACCGCGTATCCGACGCGGGTGACGACGCCGGCGACGTCGTGCCCGAGCACGAACGGCGGACGGTAGCGCAGGATCAGCTTGAAGTCGCCGTCGCGGATCTTGGCGTCCAGCGGGTTGACGCCGGCGGCACGGACGCTCACCAGGACGTCATGGGCGCCCAGCTGGGGTTCCGGCAGCTCTGCGGCGCGCAGGCCGTCCTCGCGGTAGCGCTCGACGATGAATGCCTTCATGTGTTCCCGCTCTCCTCATCTCGTGCGGCCGACCACTTGCGGTCGTCATTGAATTATGACCATACTTCAATCACGGCCGGACGGCCACCCCAACGACGGACGAGGACAGCCATGAACAACCCGCAAGCAGCACGAGAGGACGCTCGGGCGTCCTATCAGGACACACCGACCCGCACGGTTTCCGCCGGAGGCGTGGATTTCGCCTACCGCATGCTCGGCCCGGACGCCGGCGTACCGGTGGTCTTCCTGACCCACCTGGCCGCGACCCTGGACAACTGGGATCCCCGTGTCGTCGACGGCATCGCCGCGGCACGCCGGGTCATCACCTTCGACAACCGCGGCGTCGGCGCGTCCACCGGCGCGACACCGAACACCATCGAGGCCATGGCGCACGACGCCGTCACCTTCATCAAGGCGCTGGGTTTCCCCGAGGTCGACCTGCTGGGCTTCTCGATGGGCGGCATGATCGCCCAGTTGATCGCCGCCGACGAACCCCGGCTCGTCCGCAAGCTGATCATCGCGGGCACCGGCCCGGCCGGCGGCGAGGGCATCAAGAACGTGAC
The DNA here is from genome assembly GCF_040682195.1 of Kutzneria sp. NPDC051319. Classification (NCBI taxonomy): domain Bacteria; kingdom Bacillati; phylum Actinomycetota; class Actinomycetes; order Pseudonocardiales; family Pseudonocardiaceae; genus Kutzneria; species Kutzneria sp. NPDC051319. The sequence continues at coordinate 94,623 of NZ_JBFBAM010000004.1, forward strand.
CAGGATTTCGCACCTGGACGCTCTCCGGGGGCTACTCACGGCACAGGACCCGAAGCAGTTCCTGTTCTTCACCCGGACCGCGAACGGACGCCGGGCCGGCAAGCAGTTCCTCGCCCGGTTGAAGGAACGCAAGACCAACCGGGACAAGACGATCTCCCTGCGGGCCTACGGTGCGCAGCTCAAGGCCATCCACCGCTGGGGCCTGGCGCGGCCGGCGGACCTGTCCGCCATCCGCCAGCCCGTGCTCGTCGCGAACGGCGACGCCGACCGGATGGTGCCGACCACCAACTCGGCCGACCTGGCGCGGCGCCTGCCCGACAGCGAACTGGTGATCTACCCCGACGCGGGGCACGGAGGGATCTTCCAGTACCACGGCGAGTTCGTTGCCAAGGCTCTCGAATTCCTCGCCCGGGAACGCTGATCCGGCGGCCGACCATTGGCTTACGAGTGAAATACCATATGATCGGCCGGCGGAGGCGAGGAACGCATGGTGCGCTACAGCGGCGAGCACAAGCAGGAGACCCGGCAGCGGATCATCGAGACGGCCGGGCGCCGGCTCAAGCGAGACGGCATCGACGGCTCCGGAGTCTCCACGCTGATGAAGGACGCCGGGCTGACCAACGGCGCCTTCTACGCCCACTTCACGTCCAAGGACGACCTCGTCGCCACCGCGATCGCCGACCAGTTGCAGGCCCTCAACGCGAACGTCGTCGCGCAGGCGGAACCCGGCCTGGCCGGACTCCACCAGATCGTGCGCTGGTACCTCTCGGCCGAGCACCGCGACAACCCCGGCGACGGCTGCCCCAACGCCGCCCTGCTCGACGAGATCGGGCGCTGCACCGACACCACCAGGCAGGCCTACACCGACGGCGTCCTGCTGGTCATCGACGGCATCGCCGCTCGTGTCGCCCCCGACGATCCACCCACGGCCCGAGTGAAGGCGCTCAGCCTCCTCGCGATGCTGGCCGGGACACTGCAGCTCTCCCGCGCCCTGACCGACCGGCAACTCTCCGACGCTCTGCTCGAACAAGGCATCCGCAACGCCTTGGCCTTGCTGGGCAACGAACAGCACAGCTGACTGCGGCGTCACGCCGGCGGACCTCGTCCGGGTCAGGGCTGCGTCGGGGGTCAGAACGGGCAGGCGGCTTCGTCGATGCCGGTGAGGCCCCAGGGGTCGCCGGCCGGCGGTACGGCGTCGGGCTCGGCGGGTCGGGTCTGCGGTGACCAGGCGAGGAATCTGGTGGTGCCGGAGGGGAGGGTGGCGGTGAAGCGGCGGGTGTCGGGGCCGAACTCGGGGGCGGGGCCGTGGTCGTGCCAGGTCGCGTCCCGGTGTCCGAGACGGAGTGCCGGCATGGGGATCTTCAGGCCGCCCACCTCAAGGACTGCCGGCTCGACCGGGGCCCAGCGCGGGGGCGTGCCTTCGCGGCTGATCAGCTGGCCGAGGGCCCGGTCCCACTGCACGACCTGGCCGGCCCAGAGCAGCCTGGTCTGACGGATGCGCACTCGATCGAGCAGGGGGATCCCCCGCACGACCTGACCGATCTCCTGGCCGGTCAGTTCCTCGAGTTCGATGAGGTCCTCCAGCAACTCCGTGGTCTCCCGAAGCCGGAGCACCTTGTCCGGCTCCGGCGTCTGCAGGGGGATGCCGACGGAATCCGGGCCCGGTTCGCCGAACACCAGCACCACGGAACGGCACAGCTTCAGCTCCAGGATGCCCGCCGCGTGGGCGATTCGAAGATCCTCGTTGGCGGTGAGCACCTTCGCCGCCATCTCCATCGTGCCGTCGTCCTCGCTGCGCATCTCGACGTGGAGGACGACGCCGTCGTCGACCATCAGGTGCCAGGTCCGGACGTTGTCCTCGACGACCTCGTCCAGGACGGTCGCCTGGTAGACGGCGATGGACGAGCCGTCGGACGCCTTCAGCTCTATACGGAGCTGGTGGGCGGGGACGGAGTGGAGCATCCGGGGTCGGGTCGGCGGCTCCTGGGGGACGTCGAGGTCGTCGTAAGGTTCGGACACCGGAGAGATCTCGGTGTTCGGTGGGGCGATGTACACGGTGGCCGGACGGGCCAGCACGACGTCGGCCGTCCACGCCTGGCCGTCGACCGTGACGGCGCCGGCGTCCCGCAGCTGCTCGATGAAGCGCAAGGTCTCCATGGTGAGGGCGGCGACACGCGAGACGGCGTTCACGGCCGCGAGGTGACGCTCACCGAAGGAGGAGCCGGCGGCCAGCTCGGAGTCCGTCACCGGGCCGGTCGCGTCGGTGTCGTCCACCTTCAGCGCCTTCCACGCCGCCCGCAGGTCACCGAGCCGGCCGAGTCGCTGTTCGGTCGACGTCGACGCGGCGTCCAGCAGCCGCCGGATCGCGCTGAGGACCTTCGGATAGAAGGTCGACTCCTGCTTCGAGGTCAGTGGCCGCACCCGCGCCGCGAGTGACTCGAACACCTCCTCGTCGGCGGGCCGGGCGAGCGCCTCCGGGTCTCGGAGCAGGGAGTGAGCACCGATCCGCCGCGCCCGAAGGACAAATCGGGCGACGGTGTCAGCGGGCGGCAGCGATGTCATGGCTGACATCGTGGCGGAACTTCGGGCGCCGCGCCGCCGGGCGTCGACCCGGCGTTCGGTCGCGCAGGGCCAACGCCAGGCGAACGTCAACCTGTCGTCATGGAGGTTCCGCCGCGGGGCGGACAGGATGTTGTTCAACGGCAGGGGAGACCAGGAACGGCCGGCCCCGGCAGACAGAAGCTCATCGCCCCGACGGCGAAAAGCCCCGCTCCCAGAACGAAGGGCACCTCCATGTCCAAAATCGCCAGGATGGCCGCCGTCGCGGCGTTCGCGGTGCCGGTGCTCGTGGGCGCCGCCGGAACGGCGCAGGCCTCCACTCCTTCCGGCTGCTCCAGCGTCACCCAGATCGGCAGCACGGCGTACATCACCACAGGCGGCCAGACGATGGCCTCGGTGAAGCAGTACAAGGGCTGCAACAAGAACTACGCCTACCTGTACATGTGGGAGGGCTACCGCTCCACCCACAGCAGCTGGAACGTCTGCACGTCCATCGTCACCAATGGCGGGCACACCCTTGAGGACGAGAGCTGCGGCATCAAGGCCAATCCTGTCGAGATCTGGTCCTTCGGCGCCTCCACCCTGTCGCAGTGCACCCAGGCCCTGGGCTGGAGCGGCACCGGTGACTGGCCGGACCCCGGGGACCCGCGCGCGGTGACCGACGTCCGCTGCTGACCTGGCGAACCCGCCCCCCACAGGAGAACGAGAAAGCCATGCAGCGTTCGATTCCGCACGTCGCCGCCGGACTGGCCGCGCTTGCCATCGCAGTGACCCCGGCCGTCGCGGCGGCCGCGCCGGCATCGGCCGCCACGGCCGCCTCCTGCTCCGACCGTTATCAGGTGGGCAGCACCAAGGTGGTGCCCGACGAGCACGGGCAGTCGGCCATGTCCATCAAGCAGTACTGGTCGCCGTCCTGCCAGGAGAACTTCGCCTACGCCTACGTCTGGCAGTCCTTCCGCGACAGCCACCCCGGCGCCTTCACCATCGTGGTCGGCGAGATCTGGGTTCATTCGCCCGGCGTGGAGACGAACCCCGTCGCCAACAGCGCCGTCGACACCCGCCAGGCGGAGCTCTGGTCGCCCGGTTTCTACGGGCCCGGCCGGTGCACCTACGCCACGGGCACCCTCGCCTGGGGCTCCTACGACAGTGACGGCAAGACCGACCAGCGCTGTGGCTGACCGGGCCGATCCTCGAACGAACGGAAATAAACTCAGCATGGACACCACAACGAGGACCCGGCGCGCCGTCACGGGGCTGCTGGCGGGCGTCGCCGCCCTGGGCTGCCTGGCGTTGACCGCGATGCCGGCTTCGGCGGTCACCCCGCGATCGGCCCAGACCACCGCCGCGCTGCCCGTCGTCGACATGGAAGCCACCGTCCTGGCGGCCCAGATCGACCCGCGTCGCGCCGACAGCACGCAGACCCCGGGCGCCCACGATTCCGTGCTGGCCGTGGAGAAGGCTCTGCAGGCCCGCAACCTGCTGGACGCCAAGTGGGTCGACGGCTACTTCGGCACCACGACCATCACGGCGTACGCGGCCTTCCAGCGTTCGCTCGGGTACAGCGGCCTGGCCGCGAACGGGCTGCCCGGCCAGAGCTCGCTGACCGCGCTCGGGCAGGGCCGGTTCACCGTCTCCCGCGTCATCGGACCGGGCGCGAAGGTCAAGCGCGACGGCTACACCATCAACACCCGCACCCAGGCGATGCTCACCGAGGCCGAGCGCCTGCTGGGCCGGACCCTCAAGCTCGACCAGGGTTCCTACAACCCCGGCGGCGACCCGACCTCGGCCGGCACCCACGACGGCGGCGGTGTCGTGGACGTCAACGTCGACGGCATGTCCGCCGCCACCAAGACCTCCGTCGCCAAGGCCCTGCGCCAGGTCGGCTTCGCCGCCTGGGTCCGCAACCCGACCCAGGGCGACTGGCCGTGGCACATCCACGCCGCGGCGATCAACGACACCGACCTGTCCACCCAGGCCCAGAACCAGATCGGTGACTACTACCTCGGCTTCAACGGTCTCGCCAACCACGGCGCCGACGACGGGCCCCGGATCGCGATCCAGACCTGGGAGGACTACCAGCGCACGCACTGACCGGCGCGCCGGACGTCCTCCCCACCCACTGACACTTCACGAAAAGGGAAAACCGTGAGAAACGTACGCACGATGCTCACCGTCGCCGGCACCGCCCTCGCCCTGGCCATCCCCACCCTGGCCGTCACCGCCGCGCCCGCCTTCGCCGCGAGCCGCGACGGGGTCTGCGACAGCGGGGAGTTCTGCTACTACTACAACAGCAACGAGGCCGGCTCGGTCTCCGACTTCACCGGCTCGATCAGCGACCTCGGCGCCACCGAGCCGTCCTGCTACGACTTCAAGAGCGCCGGCGCCGGCCAGGGCGTGTGCGTGAAGAACAACGCGGCGTCGGTGTGGAACCGCTCCTCGTCCACCGTGGTGGTCTACTTCAACAGCGGCTTCGGCGGGGCGAGCCAGGAAATCGCCCCCGGCGCGAAGGCCAACCTCAACGCCACGCTGAAGAACAACAACGCCAGCCACCAGTTCGTCACCGGCGGTGGCGGCGGCTCGCAGACTCCGCGTAACGACTACGACGGCAACGCCCGCGGCTTCGCGCAGGACAACTGCACCGCGTTCGCGGCCTACCGGATCGCCAGCCGGCTCGGCGTGTCCAACTTCAGCAACTCCTACGGCGGCACCACCTGGGGCAACGCCGGCACCTGGGACGACGCTGCCCGCCGCGTCGGCGTCTCGGTCAACAAGACCCCGACGGTGGGCTCCATCGCCGTCAACGACGTGCACAAGGTCGGCCACGTCGCCTACGTCAACGCGGTCCACTCGGACGGCTCCTTCGACGTCGAGGAGTACAACTGGAACAACCCGCTCGCCTACGGCACCCGCAAGAACGTGCACGTGAGCGACGCCCAGGCCGACTTCCAGTGGATGCTCCACTTCTGATCGGTCTCTGAATCACCCCCTCGGGGCGCCGGTGCGAGCCACCGGCGCCCCACAGGCATGCCCAGTTCCGCGAATCAGTTGAACCGGCGCGGCCCGCTGACCGACAATGGTCGGACTGGCCTGTGCCGCTCCGGCGGCTGACCGTGTCCGGGGGGCGGGAATGGGCAGTGATGCCTTTGGGGAGCTACTGCGTGACTGTCGGCTTGCCGTCGGCTGGACGCAGGACGAGCTGGCCGGCCGCTCGGGGGTGTCGGCCCACTCGATCAGCGTGCTGGAGGCGGGCCGGCGACAGCCGCGGCTGTCCTCGGTGGGCATGCTCGCCGAGGCCCTGGGACTCGACCCGGGCCGCCGCGAACAGCTGCTCGCGGCGGCGCGCAACGCCGTCGCCCCGCCCGCGCCGATCTCGCCCCCGGAACCGACCCCGGCCCCGCAGGTCGACGACCGGCCCAGCATCCCGGTGCCCCGGCAGCTGCCCTGCGCGGTGGCGGGCTTCACCGGCCGGACAGCCCAGCTCAAAGAGCTCACCAGCCTGCTCGACCGGGACGACGCCGTGGTGATCTCGGCGATCAACGGCAGCGCCGGCGTCGGCAAGACGGCCCTGGCCGTGCACTGGTCGCACCAGGTCGCGGACCGTTTTCCCGACGGGCAGCTCTACGTCAACCTCCGGGGTTTCGACCCCAGCGGCCAGCCGGTCCCGCCGGCCGAGGCGATCCGGGGTTTCCTCGACGCGCTCGGCGTGCCGGCCCAGGGCATCCCGGCCGGCCTGGCCGAGCAGGCGGCGCTGTACCGCTCCCGGCTGGCCGACCGGCGGGTGCTCGTGGTGCTGGACAACGCCCGCGACACCAGCCAGGTCCGGCCGCTGCTGCCGGGCACGGCCCGGTGCATGACCGTCATCACCAGCCGTGACAACCTCGGCGGCCTGATCGTGAGCGAGGGCGCGCAGGCCATCGCCCTGGACCTGATGACCTCCGCCGAAGCCGATGACCTGCTGGCGAGCAGGCTGGGCCCGGAGCGGCTGGCCGCCGAACCGCAGGCCGTCAGCGACCTGCTCGAAATGTCCGCGCACCTGCCGCTGGCGTTGAGCATCGTCGCCGCGCGAGCCACCCTCACTCCCGCCCGGTCGCTGACCGAGCTGGCCGGGCAGCTGCGCGATGTCCGCGATCGCCTGCACGCCTTGGACATCGGGGACACCAGCGTCGACCTCAGTGCCGTGTTCTCCTGGTCCTACCGGACGCTGAGCGATGCGGCGGCTCGCATGTTCCGGCTGCTGAGCCTGCACCCGGGCCCGGTCATCTCGGTGCCCGCCGCGGCCAGCCTCGTCGGAACCGAACGCGGTCAGGCCCGTGCGGCCCTGTCCGAGCTGGTCAGGGCGCAGTTGCTCACCGAACCCAGCGCCGGCCGGTTCGCCTATCACGACCTGCTGCGGGCGTACTCGACCGACAACGCCCACCTGGAGGAGACCGAGCAGTCGCGCCGCGAAGCGCTGCACCGCATGCTCGATCACTACCTGCACACCGCGCACGTCGCGGCGCTGCTGCTCAACCCGCCCAACGACCAGTTGTCCCTGGCCGAGCCGCAGCCGGGTGTCGCCATGGCCGAGCTCATCGACGACGAGCAGGCATGGCAGTGGTTCACGGCCGAGCGTCCGGTGTTCCCGGCGGCCATCGACCTCGCCGCCGCCGCCGGCTTCGACACCCACGCCTGGCAACTCGCGTACAGCGTCGCCAGCTTCTGCGTGCGCGCCGGGCACTGGGCACAGATGGCCGCCGCCCAGGTCGTCGCGATCGCCGCCGCCGAACGCTCGGGTGAACCGGACGGGCAGGCATCGTCCCTGCGTGAGCTGGGCCGGGCCTACATGCGGCTCGGTCGTTATCCCGACGCGAAGGACAGCCTGCACCGCGCGCTCGCCCTGGACAAGCAGCTCGGCGACCTGACCGGCCAGGCCCGCAGCTACAACAACCTCGGCATCGTGTCCCACGCGCTGGGCGCCCACGAGGAGGCGCTGGAGCACGGCATGGCCGCCTACGCCTTGTTCCACGAGGCTGGACACCAGGCGGGCCAGGCGGACGCGCTGAACGCGATCGGCTGGATGCAGACCCAGCTGGGCCAGCACGCCGACGCGCTGCGCCACTGCGGCAAGGCGCTCGAGCTGCACCGCATGGTGGGCAGCCGACACGGCGAGGCGGACACCTGGGACAGCCTCGGCTACGCCCACCACAACCTCGGCGAGCACCAGCAGGCCGTCACCTGCTACCAGAACGCCCTGGACCTGTACCAGAAGCTGGGCAGCCGCCATCCGCAGGCCGACACGCTGATCCGCCTCGGCAACACCCACCAGGACAGCGGCGACGTCCAAGCCGCTCATCGCGTCTGGCAGCAGGCCCTGCCCATCCTCGACGACCTGCACCACGCGGACGCCGAAGTCCTCCGCGCGCGCATGGCCGAGCACCGAGCCCAGACGAGCTGAGACCTACCCCAGCTGGTCGCGGCGGCGGGTCAGGTAGGCGGTCTCGGCGGTGTTGCCCGCGAGTTCGATGGCTTTGTCGTACGCCGCGCGCGACTCCTGGCTACGGCCCAGCCGACGCAGCAGGTCGGCGCGGGTGGCGTGGTACGGGTGGTACCCGGTCAGCCTGGGCTCAAGGCGGTCGACGGCCGCCAGCGCGACCTCGGGGCCGTCGATCTCGGCCAGGGCGATGGCCCGGTTGAGGGCGACCACGGGGGAGGAGTCGAGGCGGACCAGCTGGTCGTAGAGGGCGAGGACCTGTGACCAGTCGGTGTCGCGGATGTCGCGGGCGGAGGTGTGCACGGCGTTGATCGCGGCGAGGATCTGGTACGGACCGGGGGCGACCCCGGCGGCCAGGCGCTCGCGCACCAGCCGGTGGCCCTCGGCGATCAGCGTGGTGTCCCAGGCGCCGCGGTCCTGCTCGTCGAGGGCGACGAGTTCGCCGCCGGCCGAGACGCGGGCGGTGCGGCGGGCCTCGGTGAGCAGCATCAGCGCCAGCAGCCCGGCCACCTCGCCGTCGTCCGGCAGCAGGGCGCGGATCAGGCGGGTGAGCCGGATCGCCTCGGCCGTCAGGTCGTGACGGAGCGGATCGGTGTCGGGGCCGGTCGCCAGGTAGCCCTCGTTGAACACGAGAAAAAGCGCGGTCAGCACGCCGGAGACGCGAGCCGGGAGATCCGCGGCGGACGGCACGCGGTACGGGATGCGGGCCGCCTTGATCTTGGCCTTGGCGCGGGTGATCCGCTGCCCCATGGCAGCCTCGGCGACCAGGAAGGCGCGGGCGATCTCCGGCACGGTCAGGCCGCCGACCATACGCAGCGTCAGCGCCAGACGGGCCTCCATCGCCAGCGCCGGGTGGCAGCAGGTGAAGATCAGCCGGAGCCGGTCGTCGTCGATGGCGCCGAGAGGCTCGTGCGGGTCGTCGTCGGACACCATCTGAGCCTCCTTGTGTTTGTCGTCGCGCTTGTTCTCGCGCCGGATCCGGTCGATGGCCTTGCGGTTGGCGGTGGTGGTCAGCCAGGCGCCGGGATTGGGCGGCACGCCGTCGGCCGGCCACCGCTCGACGGCCGTCGCGAACGCCTCGGCCGCCGCCTCCTCGGCGACGTCCAGGTCACCGAAGCGCCGGGTCAGGGCGGCTACCACCCGGGCCCACTCCTCGTGGTGGGCCCGGGTGACCGCCTCGCGGACGTCGGTCACGGTCACGGCTCCAGGAACGGCCGCACCTCGACCTTGCGATTGCAGGCTTTCGACCCCGCGGCCGCGAGTTCGAGCGCCATGTCGAGGTCGGCGGCTTCGATGACCCAGAAGCCGGCGAGGTACTCCTTGGACTCCAGAAAGGGGCCGTCGGTGACCATTCCCTCCCCGCCACGGTTGTCGATGACGGTGGCCGTGTCGGGCGCGGCGAGGCCGCCGGCGAAGACCCAGTAGCCCTCGGTCTGAAGCCGCTCGTTGAACACGTCGATCGCCGCGTCCTCGTCCGGGTTGGCGAGCGTGGCCTGATCGTGGATCACGGAAAGCAGGTACTGCATGGGGAGATCCTCTCCTACGGGTGTGGGACGTCAGCCTGCCGTGTAGTACCGCGGGCGACCGGCCGGCCGGTAGACCTGGATCGCCACGCCCTTCGAGTCGACCCGCGACTCGACCAGGTCGAGCGCGAGATCCGGGCCGTTGCGCGGGAACAGCCGCGCGCCCTGGCCGAGCACCACCGGGATCACCATCAGGGTCATCTCGTCGACCAGGTCGTTGGCCAGCAGCCACTGGGTCAGGATGCCGCCGCCGTGCACCTGAAGCTCACCCCCGGGCTTGGCCTTCAGCTCACGCACGGCCGCCGCGAGGTCACGGCCGAGAACGGTCGTGTTCTCCCAGCGCGGCGCGGTGAGCGTGGTCGAGGCGACGTACTTGGGGGCCCGGTTCAGGGCCACGCCGACGGGGTGCGCGCGCAACTCGTCGATCGATCCCCAGGAGCCGGCGAACAGGTCGTAGGTGCGCCGTCCGAGCAGGAACGCCTCGGCCCGCAGGTAGGTCTCCGCGATGAACGCCCTGGTCCCGTCGTCACCCGCGCCCCGGGCCCAGCCGCCGCGGTCGAAGCCGTTCCTGCGGTCCTCGTCCGACGCGCCGCCGTTGCCCTGCGTCACGCCGTCAAGGGTCACCTGGGTCATGGTCGTCAGCTTCATGATCGCGATTCCTTCGCCTCGGCGCCGCCCCCTGCGGGCGGCCTCACCCCTGCTACGAACACCCCCGCCCCGATCCGACACCTCCGCCCGAACTTCTTCGAAGAATATTTCCGGGCCACGCGGCGGCACGGCGGGCAGGGTGTCGCGGTTTTTTGCCCGCGGGGCGAAACCGGGGGGCGTGGTGGGCCGTGAAGATCAAGGGAGACGGTGATCGGCTGACTGCTGGGGGCGGAAAAGTGGCGGCGAAGTACGCGCTGGTCGTGACGAGGGATCCGGAAGAGGTGGCGGCGGCGCAACGGCTGCGGCGCGACCTGCTGACGGTGCAGTACGGGATGGCGCTGCCCACGGAGGTGGACGGGCTCGACCGGGATGAGTTCGACGACCTGTGCACGCATCTGATCGTGCGGGAGAACGCCAGCGGGGACGTGGTGGCGACGTGTCGGGTGTTTCCGCCGGGCGTGCGGGAGCGGACGTACTCGTCGAAGCGGTTCGATCTGTCGGCGCTGCGGGAGATCCGGCCGACCATGCTGGAGCTCAGCCGGCTCGGGGTGCGGGCGGACCATCGGGACGGCGGTGTCGTGGCGATGCTCGCGACGGCGGTCTTCCGGCTGGCCCGCGAGATGGACTGCACGTGGATCGCCGGAGTGCCGTTCGTGTCGCTCAAGGACGGGGGCGTGACGGCGGCGAGCATCGAGAAGATGATCACCGCCGAACACCTGGCTCCGGCGCGGTTGCGCGTCACTCCGTTGCAGCCGTGGCAATCCGACGGCATCGAGACGCACGGCGAGGTGGAGATCCCCCAGCCGCTGCGGCACTACCTGCGGATCGGCGCGATGGTGTGCGGCGCCCCGAGCCACGACACGGTGCTCGGGGTGGCCGACTTCTTCGTGCTGCTGGACACCCGTGGCCGGTGGCAGCGGTGACGAGGTCGGCCTGGGCGGTCATCTGTTGCGGGACAGGCCTTTTCATGTCGGCGCTGGACGGCCTCGTCGTGCTGACGGCACTGCCGGCGATCGGCCGTGACCTGCACGCCGGCGTCGAAGGGCAGGCGTGGGTGGTCACCGCCTACACGCTGCCGTACGCGGCCCTGCTGCTGACCGGGGCGGCGCTGGGCGCCAGATTCGGCCGACGGCGGATGTACATGATCGGGCTGACGGTGTTCACGCTGGCGTCCGCCGCCGCGGCGTCGGTGCGATCGATCGACGCCCTGATCGTGATGCGGGTCCTGCAAGGCTCCGGCGAGGCACTGGTGCTGCCGTTGAACCTGCCGATCGTCACCGCCGCGGTGTCGGCGAAACGGCGCGGCGCCGCGATCGGGGCCCTCGGCGCGCTGGAGGGCGTCGCCATCGTGGCCGCGCCGATCGTGGGCGGGGCGATCACGCAGAACCTGTCGTGGCAATGGATCTTCTGGATCAACGTGCCGGTGGGGGTGATCCTGGTGCCGCTCATCCGATGGGCGCTGGACGAGGGGCGCGGCACGGCCGTCCGGCTGGACCTGGTCGGCGTCGCGCTGTCCGCCGCCGGCCTGTTCGGCGTCGTGGCCGGTCTGCTGCTGGCCAGCCCGCTCGCGTTCGCCGCCGGCGTCCTCGGGCTGATCGCCTTCGTCGGGTGGGAACTGCGCACCCCCACGCCGGCCTTCCCGATCCGGCTGCTGCGGCTGCCCGTCTTCGCCATGTCCAACCTGGCCGGCCTGCTCATGTACGCCGGCCTGTTCGGCGCGATCTTCCTGCTGCTGCGCTACTTCCAGCTGACGCTGGGCTTCTCGCCGCTGAGCACCGGCCTACGCATCCTGCCCTGGACCGGGCTGGTGATCCTCATCGCCCCGGTGGTGGGCGCCCTGTCCGATCGGATCGACGCCCGCCGGATCATCACCGTCGGCCTTGCCCTGCAAGCCATCGGGCTGGCCGCCCTGACGGCCGCCGTGGCCACCGGCGCTTCGTACGCCTGGTTCCTGCCCGGCATGGTGTTGTGCGGCGCGGGCATGACCGCCTACATCGCACCCAGCGGAAACCTGGCCATGAGCGCCGCCCCCGAACAGCACCGGGGCCCCGCCGCGGGCGCGCTCACCACCACCCGGCAACTGGGTTTGGTCCTGGGCATCGCCACCCTGACCGTCATGTCGACGACGCTGTCCCTCTCGGCGGCGCTGTGGACGGCCGTCGCCGTGCTGGTCGCCGCCACGGCCGCGGGCGCCCTCGCTCGTGACCGCCGGCTCGTGCCGCTGGCCACGCGCTGACAGTCCACTATGGATGGACGTTTCGGCGATCGGGCCTTGGCCGGCACGATGCTGACCAGGGGCGGGCGATCACGACGCCCACGGCCGAGTTTCTAGTGCCAGGTGAGGACGACGGCGCCGGCCGTCATGCCGCCGCCGACGCCGGCGAGGAGAATGTGCTCGCCGCGGCGGAAAGGGCGTTCGAGGTCGGCGTGGTGGAGGGTGAGGGCGAGGGACGCCGCGGCGGTGTTGCCGAAGACCGGAGCGGTCAGGGGCACGCGGTCCATGCCGACTCCCATGGCCTCCGCGCAGGCCTCGACCATGCGCACATTGCCCTGATGGAAGACGAAACGGCTGATGTCGTCCAACGCCAGGCCGCTGGCCGTCAGGGCCTCGGTGGCGACCTTGGGGATGAGGTCGAGGGCGTATTCCTTGACGGCACGGCCCTGCATCTCGAACAGGCGGCGGTCCTCGGGCACCCGGACCAGTTCGCGGAGCTCGCCGTGGCCGACGAGGCTGCTGCCCCGGATGCCGTAGCCGTCGGGCACGGGACCGAGGAGCACCGCACCGGCGCCGTCGCCGAACAGGGTGACGGTGCGCCGGTCGGCTCTGTCCATGATGGACGAATAGCGGTCGGCGCCGATGACGAGGCCGGTGCCGCCCTGTGCGGCGAGCAGGGCGGAGGTGAGCACCAGACCGTAGAGAAAACCGCAGCACACGGCATTGAGGTCGCAGGCGGCCACCCCGGACAGGCCCAGACCGGCCTGCACCGCGGAGGCGGTGGCCGGCTGGGGCCGGTCGGGGGTGGAGGTGGCCAGCATGACCATCCGCAGTGCCTCGCAGCGCGAGGGGTCGGTCAGCAGCGGCGCGGCGGCGCGGATGGCCAGCTCCGACGTCGGCTGATCGGGCCGCGCGTAGCGACGGCGGCGCACTCCGGTCCGCTCCAGAATCCAGTCCTCGCCGACGCCGCACCACTGGCCGACGGTGGTGTTGTCCACCACTCGTGACGGCACGAAGCCGCCGGTCCCGAGCACCCCGATCGCGCCCACGGCGGCCTCAGTCCTCGACCATCGCGACGGCGCGGGCCCAGCCGGCCCCGGCCCCGACGATCTTGACGGGGAAGCAGGAGACGGTGAAGCCGAACGGCGCCGGCAGCGCGTCCAAATTGGACAGCCGCTCGATCTGGCAGTACTCCCGCTGCCGGCCGGCGAAGTGGGCCGGCCACAGCACCGAGCGGTCGCCGGTCTCCTGGTAGCGCCGGATGATGTCGGTGAACGGGGCGTCGAGGCTGAACGCGTCGGTGCCGATCACCCGCACGCCGAGGTCGAGCAGCAGGTGCACGGCCTCGGCGTCGAGGCCGACGAAATCGGTGAAGTACCGCGTGGTTCCGACCCAGCGGGACGCCCCGGTGTTGAGCATCACGATGTCCAGCGGCGACGGCGTGTAGCCGATCCGGGCCAGCTCCTTCTCGACGAACTCCGCGCCGACCACACCGGTGCCGGCCCCGGTCAGGTCGAGCACGACGCCGGGGTTGTGGAACCATTCCAGCGGCAGCTGGTCGGTGGTCATCGGCGGGCCGTCGGGGCCCTTGGAGCCGTAGTGCGCGGGCGCGTCGACGTGGGTTCCGGTGTGCGTGGTCAAGGTCAGTGTGTCGATGGACAGGAACTCCGAGTCGGGCAGCACGGACGGGTCGAAGTCGATGCCGAAGTGCTCGGCCATCTCCGACCGCAGGTGCTCGGCCCCGGCGGCCGGGGACATGACGGTCATCGAGATCGGCTCCGGCTCCCAGCCACCCGCGTCCACCGGCGAGGACAGATCGATCAGTCTCAACGGACACCCCCAGCGCTTTCGTTGCTGACGAACAACTCCGTGGCGATCTGGACGCCGGATCCCCCGAAGGCGAGCCGGCGCAGCACCCGGCCGTAGACCGGCGTGCGGGCCAGCACGCGGGCGGCCTTGGGGCGGACGAACGAGGCGACGCGGCCGTGCGAGAGCATTGCCTTGCCCTGCACGGTCTGCAGTCGCGTCACCTTGTCGATCTCACGCCGCCGGGCGGCCACGTGTGGTGTGAAGAACCGGGCGCCGGCGTCATCGGCCTTCAGCGACGCCATCAGCACGGGATGCAGCAGCACCGCGTCCTGGATGGCCAGGTTGATACCCTGGGCGCCGATCGGCCCGTGGCTGTGCGCGGCGTCGCCGATGAGCACCAGGCCGTCGTCGGCCCACCGCAGTGCCGCGGCGGCGAACACGTCGAGCAGGCTGAGATCCTTGAGGCTGGTGATGGTCCGGTCGACGAGGTCGGCACAACCCGGCAGCGCCAGGCCGATCTGCGCCTTGACATAGTCGACGCCACGCTCGGCGACGGCACGATATCCCTTGTGCGGCAACGTCCAACCGACCTGCATCTGGTCGGGATGGCTGCGGTAGACCAGAACCGGGCTGCCCGCGGCGCGGAACACCTGCACGTTGGGCGAGCTGTCCGGCTGCCGCGGCAGCTTGAACCAGAGCACGTCGTGGTCGAACGCCTCCAGCCGCCGGGTGTCGATCCCGGCCAGCCGCCGGGTTTTGGAGTACCGGCCGTCGGCCGCGACGACGCAGTGCGCCAGCACGACATTGCCGTCGGCGACCACGCCACGCACCCGGTCGTCCCGGACCAGGTCGGTCACCTTGTGGCCGGCGAGGTAGTCGAAGCCGGCATGCCGCCGGCAGCGGTCGAGCAGAACCTCCAGCACATGCCGCTGGGGCACGCTGAGCAGGCAGTTGTACGGCGCCGGCAGCCGGCGGTAGTCGATGTCCAGCACCGCCCGGTCCCGTTCGACGAGCTGGAACCGGGGGTGCTCGAAGCTGCCGCGCTCGCGGGCCTCGTCCAGCACGCCGAGGCCGGCCAGCAGCGCCATGCCGCCCGGTTGCAGGATTTCGCCCCGGTACTCGCGGTCGAGTGACGTCGACTTCTCGACCACGGTGACGCGGGCGCCCGACCTGAGCAGCAGCAGCGCGAGCGTGAGACCGGCCGGTCCGCCGCCGACAATGCAGAAGTCGCACCGCAGATCGTCGGTCACGTGCCCTCGCCCCGCAGCTGCGTCAACCGCGTCCGCAGCTCCCGCCGCTGGAGCTTTCCGTTGGCGGACCGGGGAATCCGCTCGACCACCTCGATGTGGCGCAGGTGCTGGTAGTAGGGCATGCGCTCGTTGGCCCAGGCGGCGATCTCGTCCGCGCCGTCCGCGCCGGAGCGCACGATCATCGCGGTGGCCACGGCGCCGGAGAACTCGTCCGGACAGTCCACGACCACGCAGTCGGCCACGGCGGGATGGCCGGCCAGCACCTGTTCGATCTGCGACGGCGAGACCAGCCAGTTGTCGCACTTGAACACGTCCTTGATCCGGTCGACCAGGAACAGGTAGCCGTCCGCGTCCTGGTGGCCGACGTCCCCTGTGGACAGCCAGCCGTCGGCGTCGGTGAACGAGCTGTCCGGCGCGCTGAGGTAGCCCTTCATCAGCTGCGGGCCGCGCACCTGCACCTCGCCGGGCTCGCCGGGCCCCACCACCGCCCGGCTGTCCACCTGCACGATGCGGCACTCCGTCCCGTCCACCGGCGGCCCGACCGAACCGGGCCTGGTGCCGACCGGACCGTCGGAATGGGTCAGCGGCGAGGTTTCGGCCAGCCCGTAGCCCTGGAAAACGGGAACACCGAAGTGATCCGACAGGGTGCGGGCCACCGCCGGCGCCAGGGCCGAGCCGCCGGAGGCGATCATGCGGACGGTCCGCAGCGACAGCGAGGCCAGCCGGGAATCGGCGGCAAGCCGGGTCAGCCGCATGGGCAGGCTGTAGTAGTGGGTGGCGTGGTACTCGTTCGCGGCGCCGATCGACTTGGCGACGTCGGGATCGGTCCACAGCACTTGGGCCGCACCGACCATGACCGCCGAGTTCAGGTGCATCGGGTGGTACGTAGGCAAGAAGTTGAGGCTGACCGAGTCGTGGTCGAGATGGTGCGCGCGGGCCACCTGCCCGGCGTTCACCGTGATGTTGTCGTGGGTCAGCATGACGGCCTTGGACGGGCCGGTGGTGCCGCTGGTGAAGTGCACGGCGGCCACGTCGTCCGGGCGCGTGGCCGGCAGCGGGCCGTCGGCCGGCGTCACCGACGCCAGCAGCGGTTCTCCGTCGCCGATGAGCCGGAGTTCGGTCAGCGACGGCAGTTCGGCCCGCATGGCCGACAGCCGGTCGGCCACGTCCTGGTTGACGATCGCCAGCCGCGCCTGCGAGGTGTCGACCACGTGCCGCAGTTCCGGCTCGCGCAGCAGCGGGTTGATCGGCGCGACCATGTTGCCGCTGCGCATGATCCCGTAATAGGCGACGGCGAAGGACATGTCCAGCAGCGAAGCCAGCGCGATGATCTGGCGGGACGGCCCGACCAGGGTGCGCAGCGCCCGCGCGCAGCGGGTCACCGCCTCGTCGAGCTCGGCGTAGGTCAGCGCGCCGGTCGCCGACCGCACGGCCACCCGGTCCGGATGCCGGGCGGCGGTCGCCGCCAGCATCCTGTCGGCGGTCCGTTCAGCCATTGCGCTTGCCCTCGGCGTAGGCCATGGCGTGCTTGAGCGTGGTGACGCTGTTGCCGCCCAAGGCATTGCGCAGGAAGGTGCGGGCGTCGGCGACGGTGGCGTCGGCGCCGAGGATGGTCGTGACGGCCGCCTGGTTGACCGTCACGGTGTGCCGCGACGTGACCGAGTCCGGGCCGACCAGCCAGTGCCCGGTGTGGGCGAGCAGCAGCGGCGGCACCTCGACCTGCTTGTAGACGATGCGGTCGTGCGGGAAGCAGACCCGGACCGACTTGGTGGTGTGCACGGATCCGTTGGCGGTCCTGGTGTCCATCTCCATCAGCTGGATGCCGCGCACGTCCTCCCGCAGCTCCAGCCGGGCCACGTGCGGCACCCGCTCAGGCCACCGCGCGCCGTCGCGCAGGAAGTCGTAGACGACGGCCGGATCGCCGGAGATGGCCACCGTGTCGTCGAAACTGAAGATCAGCTCGTCCAGCCGCGGGCCGAGCTCGGCGACGGCCTTGAGCGCGGCCAGCTCCGCGGTGCTGTTGCGGTCCACGGCCCTGGCGACCCAGTCCAGGTCGGCCGGCGCCTCGGTCACCGTGGTGTAGTCGTGCTTGAGCACCACCCGCGTGCGGCCGGCGGACAGCGGCGTCAGCTCCCACGAGCCGCCCATGCCGGCCACCGGCGGCTGCGAGACCTCCTGCCGGAACAGGACGCGCAGGTTGGCCCGGTCCAGCTGTCGGCCCGAGGTCCAGTTCTTGACCTCGCCGTTGGCCGTGGCCCAGATCCGGATCCGCTCCCGGTCCCCGTCCCGCTCCACGTGGTCGACGTGCACCGTCGGCGCGAAGATCTGCGGCCACCTGGCCACGTCGGCGATCAGGCCGTAGACCACCGCGGCGTCCGCGTCGACGGTGACCTCGTGCACGGTGTGCTGGCTGCCGTTGTCCGCCATGAGTGCCGGTCCTTCCTGTCAGTAGTTGCCGAGTCCGCCGCAGACGTTCAGCGCCTGCGCGGTGATGGCCGCCGCGATGTCGCTGGCCAGATAGGAGACCAGGCCGGCGACCTCCTCGGGGGTGGAGTACCGGCCGAGCGGGATCTTGGCCTCGAACCGGGCCAGCACGTCCTCGACCGTCGTCGACCAGCCGGCCGCGTAGCCCTGCCGGACCCGTTGCGCCATCGGGGTTTCCACGTAGCCGGGGCACACCGCGTTCACGGTGACACCGGTCTTGGCCAGCTCAAGGCCCAGCGCCTTGGTGAAGCCGATCACGCCGTGCTTGGACGCCGAGTAGGGCGCGCCCAGCACCACTCCCTGTTTGCCGCCGGTGGACGCGATGTTGATGATCCGGCCGTGGCCGCCGTCGAGCATGCCGCCGGTGGTCAACACCTCCCGGCTGACCAGGAACACGCCGTTGAGGTTGGTGTTGATCACGTCGTGCCAGAGCTCGTCGTCCAGCTGCGCGGTCACGCCGCCGCCGCTGCGCCCGGCATTGTTGACCAGGACGTCGATCCGGCCGAACTCGTCGACCGCCTCCTGGACGAAACCGCGCACGTCCGAGCCCGAGCGCACGTCGCAGGTCGTCCCGCCGACCGTGAGCCCACCGTCGCGCAGCTCCTTGACCGTGGCCGCGACGCGCTCCGCGTCCCTGGCGCACAGGAACACGCGGAATCCTTGCTCGGCAAGGGTTTTCACGCAGGCCAGCCCAATTCCGCTGGTGCCGCCGGTGACCAGGGCGACCCGTGAGCCGTCGGCCATACCGCCTCCTTCGCCGGTTTTTCGCTGTCGGAGGCCAAAACTGGCGGGCACGCCTCGAACCGGGCTCGAAACGCGGTGGACGACCGGCTTCCATCGGTGCTCCACCGGACCCCGAGCGGCGGCCGCCACCCTGGCCGGCATGGCACAGGATGCTGAGCAGGCAACGGATTGTGTCCCGGTGTTGGTTGTCGGCGCCGGCCCGGTCGGCCTGACCGCCGCCTACGAGCTGGCCCGGCGCGGGGTGGCGGTCCGGCTGGTGGACGCCGCCGCGGGCCCGGCGACGACCAGCCGGGCGCTGGCCACTCACGCCCGGACCCTGGAGATCTACGACCAGCTGGGCGTGCTGCCCGAGCTGGTGGGGCGCGGCCAACGGGTGGAGAACTTCACGCTGCACCAGAACGGGCGCACGCTGACCCGGTTCGAGACCGACTACTCGAAGCTGCCGACCCGGTACCCGTTCACGCTGATGGTGGACCAGGTGATCACCGAGGAGGTGCTGCGCACGGCGGCGGCCCGGCTCGGCGTGCACGTCGAGTGGGGCGTGCGGCTGGCTGAGTTCGACCAGGACGAGCACGGCGTGCACGCGGTGCTGGAGCACGCCGACGGCCGCACGGACCGGGTGGACGCCGGCTGGCTGGTCGGCTGCGACGGCGGGCACAGCACCGTGCGCAAAAGGCTGGGGCTGCAACTGATCGGCGACTCCACGGAGACGTGGCTGCTGGCCGACGCCGTGGTGGACACCGACCTGCCGCGCGGCAGCATCCACTGGATGCGCACGAAGACCGGCACGGTGATGCTGGTGCCGTTCCCCGACCCGGGCAAGTGGCGGCTGCTGGACACCACCGGCGCCGCGACCGATCTCGGCGACGAGGCGGTGGCCGCGCGGTTCACCGAGATGATCTCGAACGGCATCGGCCGCCCGGTCACCGTGCGCCGCCCGAGCTGGGTCTCGGTGTTCACCATCCAGCAGCGGATGATCCCGCAGATGCGGTCGGGCCGCTGCTTCGTGGCCGGCGACGCGGCCCACGTGCACAGCCCGGCCTCCGGGCAGGGCATGAACACCGGGGTGCAGGACGCCTACAACCTGGCCTGGAAGCTGGCGATGGTCGTGCACGGCCAGGCCGGCCAGCAGCTGCTGGACACCTACTCCGAGGAGCGGGTGCCGGTGGGCCGCAAACTGCTCGACTCGACCAAGGTGGCCACCTACCTGGTGCAGCTGAAGAATCCGGTGGTGGCCGGTCTCCTGCCGGTCATCTTCGGGATGGTCAACGTGCTGACCCCGCTGAAGCGCCGGATCCAGGCCAAGATCATGGGCGGCATGTCCGGGCTGGCCCTGGGCTACGGCGAGAGCCCGCTGAGCAAGACGGACAGTCCCGGCACCGTGGTTCTTCCCGGCGAGCGTGTGTCCCGAGTGGACGGTGCGGGTGTCAGGGACCCGGAGTGGGCGATGTTGGTGGAACGGCTGCGTGGCACCGCCTGGACTCTGCTCGCGGTCGGCTCGGCACCGGAAAACCGTTGGGGTGACTGGGTTTCGGTATACCCCGTCGAAGGCGGCGGTCGCCTGGCCAGGGATGTGGCCGCCGCGCCCGGCTCCTGGCTGCTCATCCGGCCCGACGGTTACCTCGCCGCCCGAGGGTCTACTGCCGACGAGCTGGACAGCGCGCTGGCGGCAGTGCACCCGACCCGATCCGGCGCGGCCCTGTCCTGAGCCGGAACGCCAGAAGCGGTGCGCCACAGACGATGTGGCGCACCGCTTTGTGTTGTCACCGACCGGCGAACTGGTCTTCCACGAGCGAGGTGCTGCGCCCGCCGCGGGCCGGCCGCCCGCGGCACAGCGGACGTCGACATCCCTGGCCCGGCACCCGGCCCGCCTGGTCGGGCGCCGGCGTGGAGATCGCCCGGGACGTCGGGCTACGCCGCCTGCCCGAGGGTGCGGTTGACCAGCCCGACGAACTCCCTCGGCGTCCCGATGCCGGTGACCGCGTCCTCGGCCAGCAGCACCGCGAACCGGCGCTGCACCAGCGCCGCCACCTCCAGCAGCGCCAACGAGTCGTAGCCCAACTCGTCAAAGGCGATGTCCAGGATGTCGCCGTCGAGGTCGGCGCTCTCGTCCTCGCCGGCCGCCTCCCGCAGCATGTGCTTGAAGTCGTCGATGGTCAGTTCTCGGACAAGCATGTCGCCTCCCGGCTTCGAGTGGTCACCAAGCACGCAGCACCATCGCCGCGTTGAAACCGCCGTAGCCCCGGGCCAGCACGACCGCGGTGCGCACGGACAGCCTTCGAGCCGCGCCGGTCACCAGGTCGAGGTCGTAGCCGGGGGCGGGCCCGGACACGTTCACGGTCGGCGGGATCACGCCGTGCCGGATCGTGAGCAGCGCGGCGGCCAGATCGAGGGCGGCGCCGCCGGAGTACAGCCGGCCGGTCGCCGTCTTGGGCACCGTGACCGGCACGCCGCCGCGGCCGAACACGTCGTTGATCGCCCGCGCCTCCGCGAGGTCCAGTTCCGGCACGCCGGCCCCATCCGCGAACACCACGTCCACTTCGGACGAATCGATCCCGGCATCGGCCAGGGCGAGCGTCAACGCCCGGCGCAGTCCCGGTTCCCCGTCCGCGCCCGGTCCGGCGTCGAAAGTGCTGGCGTAACCGGCGATCTCACCGTAGCCGACACCACGACTGCGAGCCTGTTCGCCGTTTTCGATCACGAGGATCGCGCCGCCCTCGCCGGGCACGTAACCGCTGGCGTCCGCGTCGAACGGCAGGTAGGCCCGGCGAGGGTCGTCGTGGTGGCTCAGGCGCGTGTTGGACAGCTGGGCCACCCAGCCCCAGGGGCAGAGGGAGCCGTCGACCCCGCCGGAGACGACCAGCCCGACGCCGTCACGGATCTGCCGACGGGCCTGCCCGACCGCGTCGAGGCCACCGGCCTGCTCGGTGACCAGCACGCCGTTGCGGCCGCGCATGCCGTGTCGGATGGAGATCTGCCCGGTGTTGACCGCGTAGAACCAGGCGAACGACTGGTAGGCGCTGACATGGTCGGGGCCGTGGCTCCACAGCTTGGCCAGCTCCCGCTGGCCGAACTCGAAGCCGCCGGAACTGCTGGCCGTGACCACGCCCATGTCGAAATCGGTGCGCTCACGGGGATCCACTCCGGCGTCGGCCAGCGCCCAGTCGGAGGCGACCAGCGCCATCCGGGTCATCCGGTCGGTCTGCGGCAGCAGCCGCTTGGACAGGTGCTCGCCCGCCTCGAAGCCGGTCACCTCGCCGGCCAGCCGGGCCGGGTAGCCGCTGGCGTCGAAGCGGGTGACCGGGCCGATGCCGGTGCGCCCGTCCAGCGCCGCCGACCAGTAGTCCTCGACGCCGACGCCGGTGGGCGCGAGCACACCGATGCCGGTCACCACCGCCGCGGTCACGCCCCCGCCTCCTTCGGCCGGGCCAGCACCATCGCGCTCTGGAAGCCGCCGAAGCCGCTGCCCACGCTCAGCACCGCGTCCACCCGGTGCTCACGGGCGGTCAGCGGCACGTAGTCCAGGTCGCACTCGGGATCGGGCTCGGTCAGGTTGGCCGTCGGCGGCACGACGTTGTGCTCGATGGCCAATGCCGAGGCGGCGATCTCGATGGAGCCGACCGCGCCGAGCGAATGCCCGATCATCGATTTGATCGAGCTGACCGGCACCGCGTAGGCATGGGAGCCCAGGCTTCGTTTGAACGCGCCGGTCTCGTGCCGGTCGTTCTGCTTCGTGCCCGATCCGTGCGCATTGACGTAGTGGATGTCGGTCGTGGGCAGCCGGGCCTGTGCCAATGCCGCGGTGATGGCCTCGGCCATTTCCCGGCCGTCCGCCTTCAACCCGGTCATGTGGTAGGCGTTGCCCCGGGAGGCGAATCCGGCCACCTCGGCGTAGATGTGCGCGCCACGGGCAACGGCATGCCCGAACTCCTCCAGCACGAACACCGCGGCGCCCTCGCCGAGAACGAAACCGTTGCGGGTGAGATCGAACGGCCGCGAGGCGTGTGCCGGATCGTCGTTTCGCGGCGTCGTGGCCTTGATGACGTCGAAACAGGCCACCGTGATGGGGGAGATCGGGGCGTCCGTGCCGCCCGCGACGACCACGTCGGCCGAGCCCTCCCGGATCAGACCAGCGGCGTGGCCCAGCGAATCCAGGCCGGAAGTGCAGCCGGTGGACACTACTGCCACCGGCCCCTGAGCGTGCGCCTGCCACGCCACCTCGGCGGCGATGGAACTCGGCACGAAATGGTCGAAAAGGTGCGGAACGCCGTAGGAGTGGTCGACCAGCCAGGCACGGCCGGCGTCACTGACAACGGCGTACTCCTGTTCCAGCCCGGTGGTGCAGCCGACCGCGCTGCCCATGGTCACGCCGGTCCTCGTCGGATCGGCCTCGTCGGGCTCGAAGCCGCTGTCGGCCACCGCCTCGCGGGCGGCGACGACGGCGAACTGGGTGGCCCGGTCCATTCTGCGGACCTGCTGGTGGGTCAGCCCGTTGGCCAGCGGATCGAAGTCGCATTCGGCGGCGATCCGGGACCGGAAAGGGGAGGCGTCGAACAGCGAGATCGTCCTCGTCGCGGTCTCGCCCGCGGTGATCAGCTCCCAGAACGCCTTTTTTCCGATGCCACCGGGCGCGACGCAGCCGATTCCGGTGATGACAACCCTGCGGCTCATTTCGACACTCCGTGCACGCCGGATTTCGGTTTTTCTTCAGCGATTGAGGCAAACATCGTCGATGTGGCGCCTTTCCCGTACTCGACCGGGTCGAGCCGGCCGGCGTGGTGACGGGTCGAATGCCGGACCGGGTTCGGTGACGAGGCTCGCTAATGCCGCTAGAGTGACGCTTGAACCAGAGTTGAAGCCGGCTGGGCCGACGGTCGTCCGCGGCCGGTGTCCACGCTGAGTGTTCATCGTTTTCGGCGCCTAAGGCCAAGATTTATTCAACCGAAGGTAAAGGTTAGTCATAGTCAGGTTGACCGGTCTTCAAGGATCGTGCGAGACGTTGTGACAAGCTTTAAACCGCGAGTAAGTATTACACGCCTGTCGAAACAGTCGGGCACAGGGGAAACTTCTCGCACCTGGTTGACGATCTGTCCCTAACCTACCAACATTGCCGGGATGCGACCAAGGCTTGCGCCGTCGCTACCAAAGAGTGGGGGGTTCTTGTGGATATCCGGGTTCTTGGCCCATTATCGCTGGCCGTTGACGGGCAGGTCATCACCCCGTCCGCGGCCAAACCACGACAAGTGCTCGCGACATTGCTGTTGCACGCCAACAAGGTCGTCCCCGTGTCCGCGCTGATCGCGGAACTGTGGGACGACACCCCGCCGGTCAGCGCGCTGACCACACTGCAGACGTACGTGCTGCAGCTGCGCCGGTCGCTGCGGGGGGCGCTCGCACCGGCCAGCCAGCGGGTCTCACTGGAGATCCTGGTCACCAGGACCGGGGGTTACCTGTTCCGCGTCCAGCCCGGGGAGCTGGACCTGGACGCCTTCCTGGAGAAGATGGCCGAGGGCCGCCGGTGGCTGGCCCAGGGGGACAACGAGCTGGCCACCCGCCGGCTGGGCGAGGCGCTGGACCTGTGGTCGGGCCCCGCGCTGGTGGACATCAAGGCCGGTCGGCTGATCGAGGCCGAGATCCTGCACCTCGAGGAGTGCCGGGTGGCCGTGCTCGAACAGCGGATCGAGGCCGACCTGCGGCTGGGCCGCCACCACGAGATCCTGGCCGAGCTGGCCGGACTGACGGCCAAGCACCGCATGCACGAGAACCTTCACGCCCAGCTGATGGTCGCCCTCTACCGATCCGGCCGGCGGCCGCACGCGTTGGACGTGTTCCACCGGCTGCGCTCGGCCCTGATCGACGAGTTGGGTCTCGAACCGTCCTCCAAGATGCAGCGCCTGCACCAGGCCCTGCTGTCGTCGGACCCGGTCCTCGACAGGCCGCTGCGCGGCGACGGCCTGCTCCTGGACCAGGTGGCCATCGCCGGTTGCTGAGCCCGCCGAGGAGAGGAGCGTTTTCCCATGGAGTACCAGCATTTGGGCAACAGCGGCCTGGTGATCAGCCGGATCGCGTACGGCAACTCCCTGACCGCGGGCAACCAGCTCGACGAATCGGCGGCGCGGTCCTGTGTGCACGCGGCCGTCGATCTGGGAGTGACCACTTTCGACACCGCGGACGTCTACTCCGAGGGCCGGGCCGAGGAGGTCCTCGGCCGGGCCCTGGCCGGGCATCGGCGGTCGGGCGCGGTGATCTGCACCAAGGTGTACTGGCCGTCCGGGCCGGGCCCCAACGACCGCGGCCTGTCCCGCAAGCACGTGCTGGAGTCGGCCGAGGCGTCGCTGCGCCGGCTGGGCACCGACTACATCGACCTCTATCAGGCGCACCGCTACGACTTCCAGACGCCGCTGGAAGAGACGATGCTGGCCTTCGCCGACCTGGTGCGGGCCGGCAAGGCGCTCTACATCGGAGTGTCCGAGTGGACAGCCGAGCAGCTCGGCGCGGCGGCCGAGCTGGCTGGCCGGCTCGGTGTGCCTCTGGTGTCCAACCAGCCGCAGTACTCGATGCTGTGGCGGGTCATCGAGGATCAGGTGATCCCCGCCAGCCGGAAGCTGGGCATCGGCCAGATGGTCTGGTCGCCGGTGGCCGGCGGCGTGCTGACCGGCAAGTACCTGCCGGGCCGGCCGGCGCCGGCCGGCTCCCGGGTGACCGACGCACAGGGCGGCGCCGAGGGGCTGCGCCGGTCCAACCTGCTCGACGACGAGGTGCTGACCAGGGTGCAGTCGCTACGGCCGCTGGCCGCGCAGGTCGGGCTGTCGATGGCGCAGCTGGCGCTGGCCTGGGTGCTGCGCGACGACGCCGTGGCCGCGGCCGTGATCGGCGCGTCGAGCCCGGAACAGTTGGCGGACAACGTGAAGGCGGTGGACGTGCGACTGGGGTCGGAGCTGCTCGACCGAATCGACGAGGTGCTGGCCCCGGTGATCGTCCGGGACCCGGCGCTCACCCAGAGCCCGGCGCGGCGACCGTGACCGACGGCAGCCTGGGCCACCAGGCCGTGGTGGACGCCGCGCCGGACGTGCTGTACGAGCTGATCGCCGACCCGGCGATGGCGCCGAGGCTGTTTCCGACCGTGCTGCACCTGGAGCGGACCGAGGGCAGCGACACCGACCACGTCCTGCAGCGGTGGGTGATCGCCGGTGATTCGATCCGCACCTGGCGTGCGCGGCGGACCCTGGACCGTGACGGCCGGCGGATCGTTTTCGAGCATGACTCACCTCGACCGCCGGTGCGGTGGATGCGTGGCGAGTGGACGTTCGGCCATGCGCCCGGTGGCGGGTGCGTGGTCGAGCTGCGGCACGACTTCCGACTGGGCGACGACGGTGGCCGGTTCGCCGAGGACCTGGACCGCAACGTCGGCGCGCAGTTGGCCGAGCTGAAGCGGATCGGGGAGAGCCTGCCCCGGCTGGCGGCGGCCACGGTCAGCGTCCGCGACCACACGCTGATCCGGCGGCCGGTGGACGAGGTGTTCGCCGTGCTGGTCCAGCTCGACCGTTGGCCGGGCGTCGACCAGGTGCATCGCCTTCCCCTGCCGGGCAACAGGTTGGTGTTCAAACAGGGGGAGCCGCTGGTGGTGGGCAGCTGGTGGGTCGCCGCGACCGCCGACGGTGCCGAGGTGGCGCTGGAACAGACGGTGGTGGCGGGGCGGGACCGTGAGCAGCTCGCCGCCGACGTCAGCGCCGCGCTGGACCACCTGGTTTCGCTGACCAGCTGACAACGCGGGAAAGGGCCCCGGTTCCGTGGAACCGGGGCCCTTTCCCGCGTTGTCGTCAGACGCGTAGGCCGAGACCGCCGTCGACCAGCAGCACCTGACCGCGGATCCAGGCCGCCTCGTCGGTGCACAGCAACGCGACCACGTCGGCCACATCGGACGGCACCGTCAGCCGGCCGGCCGGAGTCCGCGCCGCCAGCAGCGCGGTCGGCAGGTCGTACGGCGCCGACTTCTTGGCCGACAACGCTTTGTCCAGTTTGGCCGTGGACACCGCGTTCACGGCGATGCCCTCGGCCGCGAGGTCGGCCGCGAGGTACCGGACCAGGTTCTCCAGCGCCGCCTTGGCCAGCCCGAGGCTGACGTAGCCCGGGATCACCCGCTGCGCGCCGACGCTGGAGACGGCGACGATGCGGCCGCCCGCCTCCCGCATCGCCGCCCGGAGCGCGGTGATGCCGTGCAGCAGCGGGTCGAGGGCCATGGCCATGTCGGCGTGCAGATCGGCGGCGACCGGTTCGGCCGAGGACATCGGGTGCCAGCTCGCGGCGTTGTGCACGAACACGTCCAGGCTGCCGCGTTCGGCCACGACGGTCTCGACCAGCCCGGCGATCGCGCCCGGCCGGCGCACGTCGCCCCGCAGCATACTGGCCGAGCCCTTCAGGCCCTCCAGCGACCGGACCGCCCACTCCGCGTCCTCGTCGACGTGACCGTAGTTGAGGTACACATCGCAGCCGCTGGCGCACAGCTTGCGGGCCACGGCCAGGCCGAGGCCGCGGGTCGCGCCGGTGACCAGCGCGACCCGCCCCTCGATGCCGAGGCCGACGCCGTCACCGGGCTGGCGCCGCACCGGCCACGTCCTTGGATGCGTTGTGTGTGAACGCGCCGGTGGACACCTGCATCGCGGTCATCGTCACGTCCGTGTCGGACCGGTCGGCGACCGCCGAGAAGAACTCGGCGAACTCGGGCGTGGCCGCCGACGTCCGATAGGCGCCGACGGTGTCCCACCGGGTCAGCTCGTAGTAGACCCCCTTCTCCTGCACGGAGATCGCCAGCTGGGCGACCAGCATGCCGGGCTGTCCCTCCAGAAAGGACAGATACCGCTCGTAGCGCTGCTCGAACTCGTCGATGTCGCCGCGCACGGTGATCCTGGTGATCACCGTGGCCCGCTCGGTGACGGTCTTGCCGGCCATCCGGGACTCCCCTCAGCTGGTGATCGGCTCGCCGTTGGCGAAGTTGTGGGCCTGGTCGACGTCGATGACGGCCCGCTTCTCGATGGCCGTGATCTCGGTCCGCAGCTGCTCGCCCTCGACGGCCTTGCGATACGCCGCCGCGTCCATCCACCACTCCAGGTTGAGGAAGACGGCGGGTTGGTTCACCGCGCGGACGCCCTCGTGGAAGATGAAGCCGTCCTGCTTGCGGCGCGACTCCGTGTGCGCCTTGAACTCGGCGGCGAAGGCGTCCGCGTCGCCCGTGACGGTGTAGCGGGTCAACACCACCAGCCGCTCGTCGCTGTAGCCCTGCACCTGCTCGCCGTCGGCCTCGGTGCGGATGGCCAGCCCGTTGGCCACCTTGGTGGTCAGGTACGGCTCCACCGTGACCAGCGCCGCCATCGAGCCGGCGTCGGCCTGGAACCGGGGGCTGGCCAGTACCTTCTGGTAGCTCTCCAGGTCACTCCACCAGCCCACGTTGACGTACACCTTGGACGAGAGCACCGAACGCAGGGCCTGGAACTGCCGGAAGCCCGGCTGGGCCCGGACGAACTCGGAGTGCGCCAGGAAGGCCCGCTCGAACTGCTCGGGCTCGCCGGTGACGGTGAACCTGGTGATCGCGATCGCCTTGCTCGCGCCCTCGGTCTCGTCGGCCATGTCCCCACCTTTCGTAGACAAACGCTGTGGGGCAAGGCTGTTCGCCCCGGCTCGAACGCGGCTGGAACACCGGCGGAGCCCGCCGGTCCATCGCGGTTCGAGCCGGACGCGAGCCGTCACGGCCAGGTTCGGCGTCAGGAAGGCCGAACTCTGGAGGGATCGCGATGAACGAGCTGTACCCGCAGATCGAGCAGTTCTACGCCACCCAGATGCAGCTGCTCGACGACGGCGACGTGCAGGAGTGGGCGGGCACGTTCACCCATGACGGCGTGTTCGAGGCCAACGCGCATCCCGAGCCGGCCCGTGGCCGCGAGGCGATCGCCGCCGCGGCCAAGCGCACGGTCACGGAGCTGACCGAGCAGGGGCTGGTGCGCCGGCACTGGATCGGCATGCTGTCGGTGCGTCCCAACGACGACGGCTCCGTCGCCGCGCGCAGCTACGCCGTCGTGCTGCAAACCCCCAAGGGCGGGCAGGCCGAGATCAGGTTCAGCACGGTGTGCGAGGACGTGCTGGTGCGCCGCGGAGGCGACTGGCAGGTGCTCGACCGCAAGGTCAGCCGGGACGACCTGACCTGATCGACCCGCTCTGTCAGACTGTTCCGGTGCTGGTGTGGGTGCTCGGCCCGGTCGAGGTGCGCACCGCCAAGGGGGAACCGGTCCGCCTCGGCGGCACGCGCCTGCGCGCGCTGCTGGCCCGGCTCGCGCTGGACACCGGCCGCCTGATCCCGGTGGAGACGCTGGTCGACGGCCTGTGGGGCGACTCGCCGCCCACCGGGGCGGTCAACGCCCTGCAGTCCCTGGTGTCACGGCTGCGGCGGACCCTTCAGGACGCCGGCATCGACAACGTGATCGATTCGCAGCGGGCCGGCTACCGACTGGTGCTGCCGCCCGAGCAGATCGACGCGCACCGGTTCGAGCGGCTGGCCGGCGAAGGCCGCCAGGAGCTGGCGGCCGGCCGGGTCGAGGCGGCCGCGACCCTGCTCAACTCGGGTCTGGAGCTCTGGCGCGGGCCGGCGCTGGTCGACGTGACCGAGGCCCCGTTCGCGGTGGTCGCGGCCACCCGGCTGGCCGAGCTGCGGGTGGCCGCGACCGAGGACCGCGTCGAGGCGACACTGCGCCTGGGTCGGCACGCGCAGGCGGTGAGCCAGCTCGAACCGCTGTGCGACGAGTACCCGCTGCGGGAGCGGCTGCACGGCCAGCTGATCCGGGCCCTGTACGGGCTGGGGCGGCAGGCTGACGCGCTGGGCGTCTACGAGCGGACCCGACAGCGGCTGTCCGACGAGCTGGGCATCGACCCGTCGCCGGAGCTGGCCGAGCTGCACCTGGCCGTGCTGCGGCGGGATCCCTCGCTGTCGCCGGTGGTCCGGACTGAGCCCATGACCAACCTGCGGGCCCCCATCACCAGCTTCGTCGGCCGGGACGGCGAGACCGACCGGGTCGGCGCGCTGCTGGCCGGCTCGCGGCTGGTCACCCTGGTCGGCGCCGGCGGCACCGGCAAGACCCGGCTGGCCACCGAGTCGGCCGCGCGGCTGGTCGGCCGGATGCCCGACGGGGTGTGGCTGGTGGAGCTGGCCGCCGTCGGCGATCCGCTGGAGGTCCACCAGGCGGTGCTGGCCGCCGTCAGCGCCGGCGGGACGACCCTGCTGGACGCCGCCCCCGAGGCGCACGACGCCGTCACCCGGATCACCAGGGCGCTGGCCGGCAAAAAAACCCTTCTGGTGCTGGACAACTGCGAGCACATGATCGGCGTGGTGGCCCGGCTGGCCGACGAGATCCTGTCGTCCTGCCCCGACGTCCGTGTGCTGGCCACCAGCCGCGAGCCGCTGGGCATCACCGGCGAGACGCTGTGCCAGGTCTCGCCGCTGCCGCAGCCCGAGGCCGTCCGGCTGTTCGTCGACCGGGCGCGGGCTGTGCTGCCCCGGTTCGAGCTGGATTCGTCCAGTGTGGACGCCGTGGCCGACATCTGCCGGCGGCTGGACGGCCTGCCGCTGGCCATCGAGCTCGCCGCGGCCCGGCTGCGCTCGCTCTCGCCGTCCCAGGTGGCGGCCCGGCTGGACGACCGGTTCCGGCTGCTCACCGGCGGCAGCCGGACCGCGCTGGCCCGGCACCAGACGCTGCGCGCGGTCGTCGAGTGGAGCTGGGAGCTGCTGACCGAGGCCGAGCGCACGCTGGCCCGGCGGCTGTCGGTGTTCCCCGGCGGCACCACGCTGGAGACCACCGAGCAGGTCTGCTCCGGCGAGGGCGTGCCGGCCGAGGATGTGCTGGAGCTGCTGTCGGGCCTGGTGGACAAGTCGCTCGTGGACACGGTGCGCGACGCCGACACCGTGCGCTATCGGATGCTGGAGAACATCCGGGCCTACGCGGCCGAGCGGCTGGTCGAGGCGGGCGAGTCCGAGCGGGTGCGGTCACGGCAGGCCCGTTGCCTGCTCGAACTGGCCGAGGCGGCGGAGCCTCGGCTGCGCGCCGCCGACCAGCTGACCTGGCTGGCCCGACTGCGGGCCGAGTACGGAAACCTGTTGGCGGCCCTGCGTTGGGCCATTGACGACGGCGACGGCGAGGTGGCGGTTCGACTGGCCGCGGCGTTGGGCTGGCTGTGGTGGATCCGTGGCGAGCAGGCGGAGGCGGCGACCTGGCTGGCCGCCGCGCTGGCCGTGCCCGGCGAGCCGCCGGCCGACGCCCGTGCGGTGGCCGCCGCGTTCCTGGCGTTGGGCAACCCCGGCCTGGACACGGCCGCGGCGGCCGCGGTGCATCATCCGGTGCTGTTCTTCGTCGCGTCACGGACCGCGCTGCTCAGCGGCGACCTGGAGGCCACCACCCGCAGCCTGGACCGGGCGCTGGAGCAGCCCGATCCGTGGGGGCGGGCCTTCGCGCTGGTGCTGCGAGGGCGGCTGGCCCAGGGAGCTGGCGATTTCGATGCGGCAGAACGGGATCTGACCGGTGCGCTGGAGGCGTTCCGGGCCATCGGCGAGCGGTGGGGGCTTGCCACCACGCTCAGTTCCCTGTGCGGCATGCGGGCCACCCGCGGCGATCACGCCGGCACGGTGCTGGCCCTGGAAGAGGCGCTGCGGCTGACCATCGAGCTCGACGCCCGTGACGACGTGCCGCAGCTGATGGCCCGGCTCGGCCTGGAACGGGCCCTGGCCGGCGATCCCGAGCGCGGCCGGGCCGATCTCAACGCCGCCCTCGAACTCGGCGACCGCCGGGGCTCGGTGACCAATCAGGCGTTTGCCCACAGTGGACTCGGCGAGGTCGCCCGGCTGTCCGGCGACAACGCCGTCGCCCGCCACCACTACCAGGTGGCGCTGGATCTGTTCGGCACGGCCGCGGACGTGGACCAGCTGCGAGTGGTCGTGCTGACGGGCTTGGGATATCTGGCCGGGGCCGAGGGCGGTCACGCGGAGGCGGGCCGCTGGCACCGGCAGGCGATGACCGCCGCGCTGGCCGAGGGGGAGCCGGTGACCATCGCCGGCGCGGTCGAGGGCGCCGCCGGAATCGCCTTGCAGGAAGGAGATCCCGAGCACGCCGCCACGGCGTTGGGGTGGAGCACCGTGCTGCGGGGTGTCGGCGACGACGGCAGCCCCGACGTTCGACGGCTGGCCGCCGCGGCCGCCGAGGAACTCGGGGCCGCCGGCTACCAGGCCGCCTACCGTCGGGGCGCCGCGCTGTCCCGTGAGGACGCGATGGCTGCTGTCACGGCATGGCACGCAGCACGATCGCGGAGTTGAAGCCGCCGGCGCCTCGGGCCAGCACCAGTGCCGTGCGCACGTCGGCGTCACGGGGCTGGTCGCGCACCAGATCCAGCCGATATTCGGCGGGCACGTCGGAAACGTTGGCCGTCGGCGGAATCACACCGTCCCGAATGGACAGCAGGGCGGTCGCCAGATCGAGCGGACCGCCGCCGGCGCTGAGCCGTCCGGTCATCGACTTGGGCGCCGTGACGGCCACCGCTTCGGGGCCGAACACGTCGGCGATCGCGTCCGCCTCGATCCGGTCCAGCTCAGCTACTCCCGCCGAGTCGGCGAAGACGACGTCCACATCGGACGGATTGATCCGGGCGTCGGTCAGCGCGAGCTCCACGGCCCGGCGCAGGCCCGGCGGCCGCCCGGAATCCGGGGCCGGGTCGAAGGTCGCCGCGTAACCGACGACCTCGCCGTACACGGGCCGCTCGTCCCGGCGGCGGGCGGCGGCCAGGTCCTCCAGGATCAGGATGGCGCCGCCCTCACCGGGCACCCCGCCGCCCGCTTCCCGGTCGAACGGCAGGAACGCCCGTCGTGGATCGGTCGCCGTGCTGACCTGGCCGCCCGAGATGTGCGCGACCACGCCCCACGGGTCCAGCGCCGAGTCGAGGCCGCCGCTGACCACGAGGCCGATGCCCTTGCGGACCTGCCGGCGGGCGTGGCCGACCGCGTCGAGGCCGCCGGCCTGCTCCCCGACCAGCACTCCGCTCGGCCCGCGCATGCCGTGCGCGATGGAGATCTGGCCGGTGTTCACGGCGTAGAACCAGGCGAAGGACTCGTACACGCTGACGTGGCCGGGCCCGACGGTCCACAGCTTCTCGATCTCGACATGGGTGAACTCCACGCCGCCGCAGGCGTTCGACGTGATCACGCCCATGTCGTACTCGGGCAGCGCGGCCGGATCGACGCCGGCGTCGGCCAGCGCCCAGTCGGTCGCGGCCAGCGCCAGCTGCGTGACCCGGTCGGTCTGCGGCAGCAGGCGGTTGGGGATGTGCTCCGCCGCCTCGAACGGCTCGATCCGGCCGACCAGCCGGGACGGATAGCCGGACGCGTCGAAGGTGCTGATCGGCGCGATCCCGCCGCGGCCGGCCAGCGTCGCGGCCCAGTAGTCCTCCGCACCGATTCCATTGGGGGCCAACACACCCAGCCCCGTCACCACCACCGGCCCGGTCATGTGCCGCCCGCCCCGCCGGGCCGCGTCAGCACCATGGCGCTCTGGAAGCCGCCGAAGCCGCTGCCCACGCTCAGCACCGCGTCCAGGCGCCGTGCCCGAGCCACCAGGGGCACGTAGTCCAGGTCGCACTCCGGGTCCGGCTCGTGCAGGTTGGCCGTCGGCGGCACGATGCCGTCCTCGATGGCCAACGCGCACGCGGCGACCTCGATCGACCCGATGGCTCCCAACGAATGCCCGACCATGGACTTGATGGAGCTGACCGGGGTCCGGTA
The DNA here is from genome assembly GCF_040682195.1 of Kutzneria sp. NPDC051319. NCBI lineage: Bacteria > Bacillati > Actinomycetota > Actinomycetes > Pseudonocardiales > Pseudonocardiaceae > Kutzneria > Kutzneria sp. NPDC051319. Next base: position 128,131 of record NZ_JBFBAM010000004.1, read on the forward strand.
CGCGTGCTCGCCGAGGCTGAGTTTGAACGCGGCCGTTTCGTGCCGGTCGTTCTGCTTGGTGCCGGAGCCGTGCGCGTTGATGTAGTCGATGTCGGTCGGGTTCAGCCGCGCCTGTCCCAGCACCGACCCGATGGCCTCGGCCATCTCCCGGCCGTCCGGCTTGAGGCCGGTCATGTGATAGGCGTTGCACCTCGACGCGTAGCCGGCGATTTCCGCGTAGATGTGGGCATCCCGGGCCCGTGCGTGCTCGTAGTCCTCCAGCACGAAGGTGGCCGCGCCCTCACCGAGCACAAAACCGTTGCGGGTGCGGTCGAACGGCCGGGACGCGTGTTCGGGATCGTCGTTGAACGAGGTGGTCGCCTTGATCGCGTCGAAGCAGGCGACCGCGATCGGCGAGATCGGCGCCTCGGTCGCGCCGGCGATCATCACGTCGGCGCTGCCCTCCTCGATCAGCTCCCGCGCGTAGCCCACGGCATCCAGCCCCGACGTGCAGCCGGTGGACACCAGGGTCGCCGGCCCCTCGGCGCCGACCTCCCATGCCACCTCGGCGGCGATGGTGCTGGGCACGAAGAAGCCGAACAGGTGCGGCGAGGTGTAGTCGCTGTCCACCACCCAGTTCCGGCCGGTGTCGCTCATCACCACGTACTCGCGTTCCAGCCCGGTGGTGCCGCCGACCGCGCTGCCCACGCTGACCCCGACCCGGTGCGGATCGAGATCGGCGAAGGCGAGGCCGCTGTCGCCGACCGCCTCCCTGGTCGCCACCACTGACAGCTGGGTGGCGCGGTCCATCCGGCGTGCCTGCCGGACCGTGAGGCCCTCGCGCACCGGGTCGAAGTCGCATTCGGCCGCCACCTGCGAGCGGAACGGGGACGGGTCGAAGAACGAGATGGTCCTGGTCGCCGTCCGCCCGGAGGTCAGCAGCGTCCAGAACGCCTTGCGGCCCAGGCCACCCGGGGCCACCACGCCGATGCCGGTGATCACCACTCGTCGCGCCACCACGGTCCCCTCAGACCCCGGCCAGCTTGCTGTTGACCATGTCCAGCAGCGAGGCCGGCGTGTTCAGCCGGTCGATCTCGGCGTCGGAGATGGCCAGCCCCAGCTCGTCCTCGATCCTGGTGGCGATCTCGTAGACCGCCAGCGAGTCGTAGCCGAGATCGGTGAACGGGTGCTCCAGCCGGTCCTGCGCCAGTGCCTGCGCGTTCGCCGTGCCCAGACAGGTGCTGACCGTCTTCCTCAGATCGTCCACTGTGTACTGACTCATGGCGTCGCTCCCCATCGCCGAGCCCCACCGGCCGGGCGGGGCGTCTGCGGGAACTGTCGTATCGGCGACTCGAACCGGGCTGGAGCTGGGATGGAGCCGCCCGGGATCCACGCCGCCTCGACCGGCCTTCCAGGCCGGTGGCCGATGGTCGCCGCACCACCGTGTCCGAAGGAGCCGATCCGCGATGACCACGCTGCGAACCCCCGCCACCCGACACAGCCGGATCGCCGGCCTCGGCGCCTACCGGCCCCGGCGCGGCGTCGGCAACGACGAGATCTGCCGGCGCATCGACTCGTCCGACGAGTGGATCACGACCAGGTCGGGCATCCGCGTGCGCGGCTTCGCCGACAAGGACGAGACCCTGCTGGCCATGTCCGTCGAGGCCGGGGCCGCCGCGCTGAAGGACGCCGGCGTCGATCCGTCCCAAGTGGACTGTGTGCTGGTGGCCAGCACCTCCAACCTGGTTCAGACGCCGCCGCTGTCGATCGCCGTAGCCCACGCGCTCGGCGCGGACAACGCGGGCGGATTCGACGTGTCAGCGGCCTGTGTCGGCTTCTGCAACGGACTCGCGGTGGCCGGCGACATGGTCAGCACCGGCAATGCCGAGCACGTGCTGGTCATCGGCGTGGAGCGGATGACCGACATCGTCGATCCGACCGACCGGGGCATCTCGTTCCTGTTCGCCGACGGCGCCGGCGCGGCTGTCGTGGGGCCGTCGGCGACAGTGGGCATCGGCCCGGTCGTGCGCGGGGCCGACGGCGACTGCCTCGACGCGTTGAGCATGACCGCCGCCTGGGGCGATTTCCGGGACGACACCACACTGCCCAAGCCGATGCTGCGGATGGACGGCCGCCGGGTGTTCCGGTGGGCCGTGTCCCGCATCGCCGACGCGGCACGGCAGGCGCTGGCCGCCGCCGGCATCGGCATCGACGATCTCGGCGCGTTCATCCCGCACCAGGCCAACCTGCGCATGATCGACATCTTGGTCGACCAACTGGCGGTGCCCGAGCATGTGGTGGTGTCGCACGACGTGGTCACGACCGGCAACACCTCCGCGGCCTCCGTGCCGCTGGCGATGACCCAGCTGCTCGCCGACAGGGCGGTGCCCAGCGGCGCGCCGGCCCTGCTGATCGGCTTCGGCTCCGGGCTGAGCTATGCCGGCCAGGTGGTGCTGCTGCCGTAGTTGCCACGGGTGGCGCGCCTGGCGACGCGCGCCACCCGTGACCGCTATGCGCGAGCGGTCCCGAACCAGGTTCGCAGCGCGGAACGCAGCGTCCGCTGGTCGTCCTGCGGGTGCGCCGCCGTCGGCGCCACCCATGCCACATAGCCGTCCGGTCGGACCAGAAGCGCCTCGGCGGCAAGGGATCGTTCGCAGTGCGCCGTCACGATCTGGACCCGGTCAGCCCAGCCGGCCCCCGTCGAGCGCAGGTCCGGCCGACCGGCGATGTCGAGCAGCAGCGCCTTGCCGGCGCGTAGCAGTTTGGCCAGCGTGGTCTGCCCGTTCTCGGTCTTCAGCGCCAGATTGGGCGCGAAGGCGCCCAGCAGCGGATGCGGCCGCTGCTCGTCCGATCCGACGTCGTAGCGGACGTTCACGCAGGTGATCAGCTCGGTGAGATAGCGGTTGGTCTCGTCCAGCAGCATCAACTCGGCGAACATCTCCCGCAGCGGGGTCACCCGCGGGTCCGGGTTCATCAGCGCCACCTGAGCCCTCGTGTTGTGCAGCACCCGGGCCGCCACCGGATGCCGTTCGTCGGAATAACTGTCCAGCAAGCCGTCCGGCGCCCACCCCTGCACCGCGGCCGCCAGTTTCCAGCCGAGGTTCACCGCGTCCTGCAACCCGAGGTTCAGCCCCTGCCCGCCGAACGGCGCGTGCACGTGGGCGGCGTCGCCGGCCAGCAGCACACGGCCGTGCACGTAGCCGTCGGCCTGCCGGCTGTTGTCGGTGAACCGGCGCAGGTGCTGGGGGTCGGTCAACGTCAGCCCAGTTCCCGTCACCCGGCGGAAACTCGCCTGGAAATCGGCCAGCGTCACGGGGATGTCGCGATCGGCCGGCGCGCCGTCGAACTCGATGAGCAGGATGCCGCTGCCCGCGCCGCCACGCAGCATCGCCCCGCCGGGCGTGCGCTGCCATCCCGTCGGCAGGTCGTGCGGCTCCACGATCGTTGCCCGTCCGACGTACGCGGTGACGGTGGGATCGTTGCCGGGGAAGGGGATTCCGGCGGCCTTGCGCACCTTGCTGCGGCCGCCGTCGCAGCCGACCAGGTATCGGGTGGTCAGCTGGTGGACGCCGGACGGGCCGTCGACGTCAATGGTCACGCCGTCGTCGTGCTGGCGCAGCCCGATGACCTCGTGGCCGGTGCGGATCTCGGCGCCCAGTTCGACGGCCCGCTGCTCCAGCAGCTGCTCGATCCGCTCCCGGGTGTTGACCAGCGCGTAAGGGTGGTCGCTGTCCAGCGTGCCCAGCTCCAGCAGGGTCAGGCCGGCGAAGTGGGTGCCGGACATCACCCGGTGCTTGCCGGCCGGCGCCGGCCGGTCGGAGGCGTTCATGAACTGTTCGAGCATTCCCCGCCGGTCAAGGGTTTCCAGGGTGCGGGCGTGCATGCCGCGCACCCCGTCGGGCAACTCGGCCCGGTCGGTCAGGCGCTCAAGCACCAGCGACCGGACGCCGGCCAGCTGCAGCTCGGCGGCCAGCATCAGGCCGACCGGGCCGCCGCCGGCGACCACCACGTCGTAGTCCGGAACTGCGTTCTGGTCCATGTGCTCATCTCCGTCTGCGGTCACAAGATCGGGCTGTCGCCACTGTCGTCCGGTCCGCTGTCACCATGCGCACGGGCCGCTGACACGTTCGGGAGCGAAAGTTGGCTCGGGTCAACGGGTCGCGCGGATCACACGGTGCTGCACGCCCGGCTTGGCGCATACCGCGACGTCGGTGAAACCTTGTTCTGTCAGCAACTTCTCGTAGGCTGCCGTCGAGTGGGCCTCGCCTTCGGCGGTCCACAGCAGCATCAGCAGCGAGATGAGCTGGGCCCCGTAGTTCCGCTCCGGCGGGGCGTCGCCGGTGGTGAAGCCGACGATCACCAGCTGTCCGTCCGGCTTGACCGCGGCCGCGGCCCGGGCCAGGAGCTCCGCGGCCCGCCGCTCGGAGAACTGGAACAAGAGGTTCCCCAGCACGACAACGTCGTACGGGCCGCCGAGCGGAACCTGGAAGGCGTCGCCGGCGATGGCCTCGGCGCGCCCGGCCAGCCCGGCCCGCTCGGCGTTGCGGGCGGCGATCGGCAGCACCTCGGGCCAGTCCAGGCTCCAGACCCGGCCGGCGGGCAGGAGTTTCGCCACCGCGAAGCCGAAAAGGCCGTGTCCGCAACCGATATCGAGCACGTCCAGGCTGTCTCTGCGCTCCGCCCACGGTCGCAGCTGGTCGGCCAGGAAGGCCGCCCCGGCGTCGGTGGCGAACGTCGCGCGCTCGGCGAAGTCCTGCCAGAACGGGAAACCCGGCGCCTCGGCGTCGGCTTCGGTGACCGGGCCGCCGGAGCGGACCGCCTGCGTGAGCCGGCCGAGCGCGTCCCACTCCCACTGGCTGGCCGCCACCTGGACGCCCGCGCCGACGTAACCCTTCGCGGTGCTGACCAACAGGTCGTGAGCGCCGTCCGGCAGGGCGAAGCGGGGGCCATCGGTGACCAACAGGCCGACGGCGGCCAGCGCGCCCAGCAGAATGCGCGCCCCCCGCTCGCGGACGCCCAGTCGGGCGGCGACGGCGGTCGCGTCGGCCGGCTGCTCGGCGAGGGCGTCGAACACCCGCAACTCCAGCCCGGCGCGCAGCAGGGCGGTCCGGCGATAGGCCAGCATCGTGTCGATCAGGGACTCGCGGGTGAGCGGCGCCGGCGGCGACTGGGTCATGTTGCTCCCTTCAAGGGCACCGCAAAAAGATGTCCACCGCATCTCGAGAGGGGGTCGAAACGCGGTGGACATCCGGGACGGCCGGGACTACTTTGCCCCGGCCCGCTTGCGCAGCGGCAGCTCCTTGAGCAGCAGCGCCATCACGAAGGCGACAACCAGCACGGCCGCCGTCACCTGGAACACGGTGTCCGCCGACTTGACGAAGGCGTCCACCACTTCGGTCTGCAGTGCGGCCGGCAGCGCACGGACCTGCGCCACGTTGGGCGCCCCGTTCGCGCCGATGCCGGGAATGCCCGCCGGCATGTTCACCGCGAGCCGGGCGGTCAGGATGGCGCCGAACGCCGCCGCCCCGAACGACTGGCCCATGGCCCGCGTGAACGAGGTGGCCGACGTGGCCGAGCCCATGTCGCCGGGGTCGACCGAGTTCTGCACGGCCAGCTGCGGAATGCCCATCACCTGGCCGAGGCCCAGCCCCAACAGCACCAGGTACAGGCTCAGCGTGGTGGCCGAGGTGTCCGGCGCGAGCAGGCTCATCAGTCCCATCGCGATCGCGGCCAGCCCGGTGCCCACGATCGGGAACACCTTGTACTTGCCGAACTTCGACACCAGCCGGCCGGCGACGATGGAGGCGATGGCCATGCCGACCGTCATCGGCATCAGGTGCAGACCGGCCGACGTCGGGCTCAGCCCGTCGGCCAGCTGGAGGTACAGCGTGATGTAGACGATCGAGCCCATCATCGCGAAGCCGATGATGAACAGCAGCACGCTGGCCGTGCGGAACACCGGCAGCCGGAACAGCCGCGGCGGGAAGATCGGCTCGCTGGCCTTGCTCTCCCACCAGAAGAACGCCACGAACAGCAGCACGGCGGCGACCGCGAGCGACACGATCTGCGTCGACGCCCAGTCGTAGAGGTTGCCGCCCCACACCGTGACCAGCAGGGTCGCGCACACCGCGCCGACGATCAGCGCCGCGCCGAGGAAGTCGATCCGATGTCCCCTGCGGCGCACCGGCAGCGTGAGCACCGCGGTCACCACGACCAGCGCGAACAGGCCGATCGGCAGGTTGATCCAGAACGCCCAGCGCCACGACGTGGTGACGGCGAACAGGGTGTGCGCCTCGGTGAAGAAGCCGCCGGCGAACGGGCCGGCCACCGACGCCACCGCCATCACCGCGACGCCGAGACCGGAGTACCGGCCCCGCTCCCGCGGCGGGATCATGTCGGCGATGATGGCCATGACCAGGCTCATCATGCCGCCGGCGCCCAGGCCCTGGATGGTGCGGAACAGGATCAGCGAGCCCATGCCGGAGGCCAGCCCGCACAGCGCCGAGCCGGCCAGGAACAGCACCAGCGCGAAGATCAGCACCGGCTTTCGGCCGTAGAGGTCGGAGATCTTGCCGTACAGCGGCATCGACGCGGTCACCGCGAGCAGGTAGACCGTGACCACCCAGGAGATCTGGCTCAGGCCGTGCACCGGGTCGAGATCCTTGACGATGGTGAACAGCGCCGTCGACACCACGGTCTGGTCGAGCGCGGCCAGTAGCAGGGCCAGCATCAGGCCGATCAGCACGGTCCAGACCTGGCGCTTGCTCATCGCCGGCGCCTCGAAGGCCGGGGGACCGCCGCCCGGGGGCGCCGCGGCAGTGGTGGATTCAGGCATCGGTGGCAACTCCTCGATCGTGGCCGGGGTTGTGCCCACCATCGACGCCGCCGCTGTCAGCACGCGCACAGCGCGCTGAGACGTCCCGTCCACCGTGCTTCGATCGCGGCTCTAGCCGACCGGCCGACGCTCGGTCGCAGCCACCATCCCCACCACCGAGGGCGGACCATGACTGCGATCGACAGCCGGACGCTGCCGGAGCCCTTCAGTCCCGAATTCGTGCCGGACCCCTATCCCACCCTGGCCGCGCTGCGGGCCACCGAGCCGGTCACCAAGGTGCAGGCCGCGTTCCTGATGAACCCGGAGGCGTGGCTGGTCACGCGATACGACCTGGCCAAGCGCGTGCTGTCGGACCCGAGGATCGGCCGCCGGCACCCCGACGAGGAGGGGCCGCTGAACTTCGACAGCGACCCGCCGGACCACACGCGGCTGCGCAAGCTGGTGCAGCAGGCCTTCACCCACCACCGGGTCCAGGGGCTGCGCACGGCGATCCAGCGGATGGCCGACGAGACGATCGACGCCTTCGCCGGCGCCGGCACGGCCGACCTGATGGAGCAGTTCGCGTTCGCGCTGCCCATCGCCGTGATCTCCGAGCTGCTCGGGGTGCCGGCCGACGAGCGCGCCGACGTCCGGCGCCGGACCGCGAAGTTCGTCGACGGCGAGCAGATCGAGCCCCGCATCGAGGCCTTCAAGCTCACCTACCCGTACATCATCGAGCTGGTCGCCCGGAAACGGCGCAATCCCGGCGACGACCTGACCAGCGCCCTGGTGGCCGCCCGCGACGGCGAGGACAAGCTGGAGGAGACCGAGCTGGTCACGCTGCTGATGACCGTGCTCGTCGCCGGCTACATCACCACCACCAGCCTGATCGGCAACGGGATGTACTCCCTGTTCACCAATCCCGACCAGCTGGCGCTGCTGCGGTCGAAGCCGGCGCTGCTGCCCACCGCGGTCGACGAGTTCCTGCGCTACCAGACGCCGTTCTCCGCGGTGGCGACCTTCCCCCGTGAGGCCATGTCCATCGGCGACGTCCAGGTGCAGGCCAACGACTGCGTGCTGGTCTCGCTGCACGCGGCCAACCGCGACCCGGCGGTGTTCGCCGACCCGGACCGCCTGGACATCACCCGCGACCCCAATCCGCACCTGGCGTTCACCGCCGGCATCCACCGCTGCCTCGGCGCGCCGCTGGCCCGGATGGAGGGTGAGATCGCCATCGGCACCCTGCTGCGCCGGTTCCCCGACCTGCGGCTGAGCGGTCCGGCGCAGTGGCGTGGCCTGGGCATGCGCGGCCTAGATCAGCTGCCCGTCGAGTTCACCCCGGTGGCGTGACATGCGCTTCTCGCTGATCCATTTCCCGCGCTCGCCCGGGCCCCACGAGGACGGGGCGATCATCGACTCGATGGTCGAGCAGTCGCTGTGGGCCGACGAGGCCGGTTTCGACGGCATCTTCCTGCCCGAGCACCACTTCACCGGCTACTCGCCGATGAGCAGCGACCCGTTCCAGTTCGCCGGCCACCTCGCGCCCCAGCTGAACAACGCCTACCTGGGCATCGCCGTCGTCGTCGTGCCCGCCCACCACCCGGTGCGGCTGGTGGAGCAGATGAACCTGCTCGACCAGCTGACCAAGGGGCGGGTGATCTTCGGCGTCGGCAGCGGAGGCTTGGCCGAGGAGGTCATCGGCTTCGGCGTGAGCATGGCCGACCAGACCGGCACCATGCTCGACGAGAACCTCGACATCGCGATGCGCTTGTGGGCCAAGCAGTCCCAGGACCCGCCGGTGACGTTCGCGACCGACTACTACCGGGGCTCGGTGGTGGACCGGATCATGCCCGCCTCCTACCGGAATCCGCACCCGCTGCTGGCCGGCGTGGCCATGCGGGAGCAGAGCATCCAGCGCACCGCCCGTAACGGCTGGCCCGCGTTCCTGGCTTCCTTCGGCGGCCACCAGAAGCTGGTCGGCCGGCTCCGCTCGTACCGGGAAGCCCTTGCCGCGGCTGGACATTCCCCTGAGGTGCTGGCCGACTGCATGGGGTGGACCACGCTGAGCCTGCAGTGCGTGCAGATCTCGGAGACCGACGAGCAGGCCCACGCCGACCTGATGGTCACCCTGGAGGGCATGCAGCGCACGCACGAGCGGCGAGCCGCCTTCTACCGGCAGGCCAGCGAGATCGCCGGCGTGGACCCGACGCTCAAGCGGCCCAGCTACACCAGCCAGGAGTACATCGACGCCTGGTGCGTGTACGGGACCCCGGACCGCGTCGCCGAGCAGCTGCGGCCGTACGTCGAGATGGGCGTCGGCAACCTGATGCTGTCGTTCAACAACACGCACTACGACGACGAGGCCCGCAAGGTCAGCGAGAAGTCCCTGCGGCTGTTCACCGAGGAGGTGATGCCGCGGTTCCACGACGTGCCGACCCCCGTCGATCCGCTGGAGATCGAGCTTGACGTGCCCGCCGACCGCGGCGACCCGCAGTCCCGGCCCGGGCCGAGGATCGACTAGGAGGCACCATGAAGATCACCCCGAAGATGGCCAAGGCCTCGGTCGCGGTCGGCCGGCTGAGCACGGTTTTCGCCCAGGCCAAGGTGTTGCACAGCGCCGTCGAGGTCGGCCTTTTCGATCTGCTGGCGTCGGCCGAGGCCACCTCTGACGAGATCCGGGACCGGCTCGGGCTGCATCCCCGGCTGCTCGGCGACTTCCTGGATGCCTTGGTGGCGTTGGAGTTGGTCGAGCATACCGACGGGCTCTACCGCAACACCGAGGCCGCGCAGGAGTGTCTGGTCACCGGTGGCCCGGTGTACCTCGGCGACACCATCATGGCCACCAGCGCCAAGCACTACCAGCTGTGGGGCCTGCTCACCGACGTGCTGCGGGACGGCAAGCCCCGCGGCGCCGGCGGCCCGGAGGCGTTCAAGCGGCTGTACGGCAACCGTGACGCGGCGCGGAAGTTCTTGTCCCACATGGACTCTGCCCACGCCACGATCGGCCCGCAGTTGGGCGAGTTCGTCAAGTGGGACCAGTACAAGTCCTTTGTGGACGTCGGTGGCGCGCGTGGATCCGTTGCCGCCGACCTCGTCGACCGGCACCCGCACCTGACCGGCGTCGTCTTCGAACTGCCGCCAGTGCAACCGCTTTTCGACGAACACGTCGTCGCTCGGGGTGTCGGAGACCGGGTCGGCTTCCACGCCGGCGACTTCTTCGTCGACCCGCTGCCCGAGGCCGACGTGGTGATCCTCGGCCATGTGCTGCACGACTGGGAGGCCGACGACCGGCAGAGGTTGTTGGAGCGGGCCTTCGCCGCCGTGCGGCCCGGCGGCGCCGTCGTGGTCTACGACCAGATGCTCGACGACGAGCGGCCCGACCTGCCCACCGTGTTGGGCAGCCTCCAGGTCGCCCTGGTCACCGGTGGCTCCGAGTACACCGTCTCGGACTGCCGTGCCCGCGTCGAGAAGGCCGGCTTCCGCTACACCGCCGGCCGCCGGATCACCAGCATCGGCAACGACTACGTGCTCGTGGCCGAGAAGGACCGATGAGCACGACGGCGGTCGCCGGCCCACCCGGCGACCGCCGCCTTCCCTCGGTCGATTCCGCGCCGATCCACCCGATCCCACCCGAGGAGCTCGCCCGCTTCGCCCGCCTCTCCTGCGAGCTCGCCACCCTCACCGCCCTCCGGCGGACCCGGTCCGCCGACCGCATGGGCCTGTCCGCCATCGACCACAAGGTCTTCGACCTGGTCGCCCTCAGCGATCCCCCACTGACCGCAGGCCGCATCGCCGAACTCACCGGCCTGACCACCGGCGCCGTCACCGGCGTCCTCGACCGACTCGAACAGGCCGACCTCGTCCGCCGTGCCCGCCACCCCCACGATCGTCGAAAGGTGTTGGTGCTAAGCCGATCCCCGTCGTCCACGGCACCGCTTCAGGCCCTGCTCGCCGCCTTTTCCCCCACCGAGCGGGCGGTCATCCAGCGCTACCTGGCCCTCCAGCTCGAACAGCTGCGCGTCGAGACCGCGGTCAATCCGGTGTGACCTCCAGGCGTTCCCGGAGGCCGGCGGCCATGCCGGCGATGGTGGCGAAGTCGAAGAACCCGCCGAGGGTGTCGGCGAGGCGGCGATGTTTCACCGGGCCCAGCCGGAGGCGGAGGAGGACCCGGGTGCGGGTGGTGTCCAAGGGGCGCAGGGTGATCGACCAGCTGACTAGGGTGTGGCCACGGCGCGAGGTGTAGACCAGGGTGTGGGGCGGCTGGATCGCCGCCACCTCGAACGTCTCGTCGCGGCCGTAGTCGGGGATGACGTCGCCGACGGCCAGGGTCGTCCAGCGCGGGTCGAGCCGGCGCAGCGCGCGGCGGCGTGGAGGCAGGAAGCGCTCGACGGCGCGGGGGAAGTACCAGCCGGCGCGGCGTTTGCCGAGCTGGACCAGCCACGGCCAGACGCTGTCGGGCGGCGCGTCGACGGTGAAGCCGCGGTCCATCACGACGTCGGCGGGGGAGACGATGTCGTCGCCGGGTCGCGACTCTGCGCGCTCGGCGGGCGTGGCCCGGACGGTGTGCTCGGTCATGACCTCGCCTCTCGTCAGAACTCCGGCGGCGCCTGGAGGTCGTGGGCGCGGAACAGGACGGCGTGCTCGACGTCCAGGGCTTTGCCGCCCATCGCCGCCAACTTCGGGATGAAGTCCGCGGGGGCGGGATGGTTCGGCAGGGCGGCCAGGTACGCGCCGTGCGCCTCCAGCGAGGCGATGCCGCGGCGCAGCGGCTCGCCCGTGACGTCGACGCCGTGCGTCGCCGAGCCGCCGAGCCCCGTGACGATGAACCAGCGCGCGGAGTGCGGTTCGAGGCCCTCGTCGTCGATCTGCTCCGGGAAGACCCAGCGGTTGCCCGCGTCGCGCACCGCGTCCAGGGTCGCCAGCCCGGCCGCGCGATGGTCGGCCTGGTCGAAACCGAACGGCGTCTCGACCTCGTGACTGCCGCCCAGCACGACGTCGGGCTTGAACCGACGGATCTCGCGGCAGATGTCCCGGCGCAGGTCGAGGCCGTAGACGAGCACGCCGTCCGGGTGTTCGAGGATGGTCAGGTGACTGACGCCGACGACCGCGCAGGCGGCCCGTTGCTCGGCGACCCGCAGGCGAGCCGTCTCCTCGGGCGGGTTCGGCATGCCGGCCTCGCCCCGCGTGAGCAGGAGGTAACCGACCTCGATGCCCCGTGCGGTCCAGCGGGCGACGGCCGCGGACGTGCCGTACTCCATGTCGTCGGGATGCGCGACGACGCACAGCACGCGCCGGAAGGACGCCTCGGGGAGGGCAGGCAGTGTCATGCCGCCCATCCTCGCCCAGGTCACACCGTCAGGGAATCGCCGCGCCGGGGCCGGTCGAGAACCAGGCGTCCTCGGCCGCCCGCTGGCGAGACCTAGGGGGACACGACCGCGGCGTGGAGTTCGTACTGCTCGCGGCAGCCGAGGGCGGCGAAGGTCTCGGCGGCCTCGGCGCGGGCGGCCATGGCGTCGGAGTAGCGGCCGCGGCGGTCGTCGAGGTCGGCCTTGACGGTGAGGGTCCGGGCATGCCAGAGGGGAGCCTGGATGCGGCGCCACTGGCGGAGGGACTCGGACACGTAGGTCTCGCAGGCGGACAGGGAGTTCTGGGCCAGGCAGAGCTCGGCGAAGGTGCGCAGGGCGAGGGCCTGGCCGAAGTCGTCACGCAGGTCGCGGCAGGTGTCGAGGGTCCAGTCCAGCAGGGCCTTGGCCTCCTCGTGCTGGTCGGCCCGGATGAGGGACTTGGCCAGCGACAGGCAGGCGTAGGCGCGGCTGAGCCGGCCGCCGAACTCGGTGAGCAGGGTGTGGGCGCGCCGGCAGTAGTCGACGGCGGGCGGGATGTCGTCCTGGGCACGGTGGATCAGGCCGAGGTTGCGCAGGGCGAAGGCCTCGGCCTGGCGGTTGCCGGAGGACTGGGCGAGAGCCAGGGCGGCGCGGGCGGCGTCGGCGGCGGGGGAGAACTCGCCGAGCTCCAGGTGAACCCGGGCGATGACGTTGTGGAGGTAGACGAGCGCGGCGGCGTCGGACTCGGCGGTGAAGGTCGGCAAAGCCTGCTGGCACAGGGAGATCGCCTCACGGAACCGGCCCTGTTCACTGTGGACGGTGGCGAGCCCGGCGCGGGCGGTGGCCAGGCCCTGGGCCTCGCCTTCGAGCTCGAACTCCTCGATGGCGCGGGCGAAGTACTGGCCGGCCTCGGCCAGGGCGTCGCGCTCGTAGGCCAGTTCGCCCAGCCGCACCAGCAAAGGCGCCCGAGCCGCCCGGTCGTTGACCCGGCTGACGGCGTCGACGGCGACCTGCTGGGCCCGCAGCCAGTCCACGAAGTGGTTGCGGGCGGACAGGAAGGACAACAGGCTGGCGGCCAGCGCACAGGCGTGGGTGGCCAGCCCGGCCGCGGCGGCCTGGCCCACCACGGCGGCCATGGCTTCCTGCTCGGCTTCGATCCAGTTCTCCGGGTCCGTGACGGCCGCCAGCACGGCGTCCTCGGGCGGCTGCCAGCCGTGGTCGTCGGGCAGCGGCACGGGAAGCACGCCGAACAGCATCGGCGTCTCGACCCGGCTGACCATGATCTGCCAGCCCGACATCACCCGCAGCAGCAGCGCGGCCTGCTCGTCGGGCTGCTCCTCGGCCAGGGCCAACTCGCGCCCGTACACGCGCAGCAGGTGGTGGATGCGGTAGCGGGGCTGCCCGGTCTGGTCGGAGCCGATGGACTCGACGAGGTAGTGCGTGAGCAGCGTCTCGATGACACGCTCCACAGTGGACGCCGGAACGTCCAGCACCGCGGCCAGCATCCACGTGCCGAAGGAGGGCGCGTCGAGCATGCTGAGCCGTCGGAACGCGCACCGGCCGACCTCGGGCAGGCCGTCCAGGCCCAGCGCGATGCTCGGCCGCACCCGCAGCTCGCCGGCGTCGAGCACGTCGAGGCGTTCGCGTTCCCCGGCCAGCCGCCGTTCCAGCTCGCGTACGGTCCACTGTGGATGGAGGGCCAGCTTGGCGCCGGCGGTGCGGACCGCCAGCGGAAGGTGGCCGCACAGTTCGACGATGTGCTCGGCGGTCAACGGATCGGCCGTCACGCGGTCGGCGCCGGCGGTGGTGCCCAGCAGCGTCACGGCGTCTGAAGTGGACAGTGGTTCGAGGTGGACCCCCGCCGCGGCGGGGAAGGCGACCAGCCGTCGGCGGCTGGTGACGATGACGCCGCAGGCGGAGCCGCCGGGCAGCAGCGAGTTCAGCTGGGCGAGCGTGATCACGTTGTCCAGCAACAACAACACCCGGCGGGCGGCGAGGCGGCTGCGGAACAGGTCCAGCCGTTCGTCGGCCGACGCGGGCACCTCCTGCGGCGGCAGCCCGGTGGCGCGGAGGAAGCGGGCCAGGATCTCGCCCGACGACGTGCCGGCCCGCTCGGAGGCGTCCAGGTCGACGTAGAGCTGGCCGTCGGGGTAGGTCGACCGCACCCGGCCGGCGACCCGGATGGCCAGGCTGGTCTTGCCGATCCCGGACGGGCCGCTGATCACCACGACGGGCATCACGGCCGGGCCGTCCTGGGGCTTGGTCAGCACCGCGCACAGCGCGTCGCCCTCACGGTCCCGTCCGGTCAGGTCGCGGATGTCCGGCGGCAGCTGGCCGGGCACGTTCCACACCGTCGTCGGTGGCGGCGCAGGTGCCATGGCCACGGCCGCGGGGGCGTGCAGGGATTCGTCGCTGCGGAGAATGGCTTCGTGCAGCTGCTGGAGGTCCCGGCCCGGCTCCAAACCGCGCTCCGCCAACACGATCCGGCGTCCCTGGTGGTAGACGTCCAGCGCTTCGTACTGCCGCCCGGCTTGCACCAGCGCGTGCATCAGGTGACCACGTAACCGTTCCCGCAGCGGCTGTTGGGCGACGAGCCGCGTGAGGTCGGCGACGAGGCCGGCCCCCGCGCCGGCGGCCAGGGTGGCCTCGGCCCATTCCTCCACGGCCGTCCAGCGGATCTCCTCCAGCCGCTCGGCTTCCGCCTGTAACCAGAGGCCGGTGGTCTCGGCCAGCGCCGGCCCACGCCAGCAGGCCAGGGCGTCGCGAAACGCCGCGGCCGCCGCGACGTGCTGGCCGTCCGTGGCCGCGGCCCGGCCGGCGCGCACCAGGTCCTCGAACTGGGCCAGGTCGACCGTCCCGGCCGCGTCGATGAGGTAGCCCGGACTCCGGGTCACGATCGTCACGTCGGCGCCGGCCTGCTTCAAAGCCTTACGCAGGGCCGAAACGTAGCTCTGGAGCACGCCGGGTGCGGTGTCCGGCGGCTCCCCGTCCCACAGCACGCGCTTGAGCTCGTGCACGGCGACGGCGCGGCCCCGGGCCAGCAGCAGGGCGGCGAGCAGCGCCCGTGGCTTCGGGCCGCCGATGGGCAGCGACCGGCCGTCCGCGCACACCTCGACCGGCCCCAACACACGAAACTCGATCACAAGGACTCCGTCAGCGCTCGGGTGGCGTCGGCAGCGGCGGGCCGTCGAGCTGGGTGAGGGTGAGCAGCACGAGGGCGTCGGTCCACACGAGCGGCGCCACCGACGTCGGTTTGCCGGCCGGGTCGACCTGTTCGGCGAGTTCTCCCAACACTGTGCGGTGATCCAGGATCCACGCCAGCAGCCGGCCGGCGGTGTCGGTGTGGCCGACGCCGGCGAAGGCCAGCGCGAGTGTCGCGGTCGACGGCGTCCAGGCGTTCGGCCAGTGCTGGGCCGCGTCGTCGCCGGGGCTGATGCCGCCGCCGGGCCGGGCCAGTGCGGCGTGCGTCGAGTCGAGGGCGGCCGCCAGGTCGGGCGGGGGCTGGTTGAACGGCGGGGCCAGGAAGGCGATGGCCGAGTCCCGGCCGTGCCGGCCGTCGGCGGTTCGCGGGTAGCCCAGGGGAGCGAAGTGCCGCCGGATGCCGTCGGCGAGGCGGTCGCCCGCGGCCTGCCACGCGTCGGAGTCGGCGGTGTGGCCGCTGCGGCGGGCCAGGTCGGCGGAGGCCCGCAGGCCGGCGAGCAGCGGAGCTGCGGTGCCGATGGTGGTGGCGGTGCTGGGCATCTCCCAGTAGTCCGGGCCCGGCGGCGGCAGGCCTTCGTCGTCGAGCGCGTTCACGGCATGGCGGGTTGCCTTGCGCACCATGGGATACAGCGCGGCCAACTGCCGATCATCGCCCGCCGCCTGGTGCCACTGCCACACCGACCACGAAACCCAGCCGTTGGCGTCCAGTTGCCATTCGCGGTCGTCCGGCGGCCCCGAGCCGTCGAGCTCGGTGCGCGCGTCCCACGTGCCGTCGGAGCGCTGGGTTCGGGCGTTGTAGGCCAGGATCCGGTACGCCTCATCGGTGTGGCCGGTCGCGGCGAGCGCGGTGACGACGGCGCTGGAATCCCTTGGCCACGAGTACTTCCAGGCGTCGACCCAGGCCGCGGCGACGGCGCCGCTGGGCTGGAGGAGCGCGCGGATGGACAGCAGGGCCCGCGCGGCGGCCGCTCGCTGCTCGGTGGTGCGCCCGGGAACGCGGCCGCGGGCCAGCCATGCCCGCGATGCCGCCACCGACCTGACCGCGCCGAGGTCGGCGGCGGGCACGGTGACCGGCTCGGTCGCGTGCTCGGGCAGATAGCGCCATTCACCGCTCGGCAGCCGCAGGACGTTGCTGTCCGGGACGTAGGCGGTGCCGTCGGCTTCCGCCGGACTCACCGCGACCGTGGTCGTGCTGCTGGTCGTCCCATTGGTCAGCAGACCGGCCGTGAGCAGGCCGGACGGGCCGAGCGGGTCCATCCCGAACGTGAGGCGGGCCCCTGCTTCGCACGGGTGCCACCCGTCCCGGTGCTGCCATGACGGCGGGAGGTCGGGCCGATCGGCGTCGATGCCGCTCCAGGCCACGTCGTCGGCGGCGTCGACCGCCTGCACGACGAGGAAGTACGTGCGGCCCGCGATCGTGGCGGCGTCGAGGTGGAAGCTCACCCAGCCTTCGCGCGATTCGCCGAGCACCGCCAGGTCGAGCCGGGCGTCGGCCACCGTGCTGGCGGGGTCGTGGAGGTCGGCGCGGACCTGGGCGTGCAGGGCACCGGTGGCGGATTCGCTGACGAGGTGCACACTGGCCACAGCCATTTGCGCCGCCGTGGCGGTGAACTGCTGGGCTGCCGCACGTTCCGGTCCGTTGACGAGAAACAGCCGACCCAACGCGCACCCCCCA
Source organism: Kutzneria sp. NPDC051319 (assembly GCF_040682195.1). NCBI lineage: Bacteria > Bacillati > Actinomycetota > Actinomycetes > Pseudonocardiales > Pseudonocardiaceae > Kutzneria > Kutzneria sp. NPDC051319. The sequence goes on from NZ_JBFBAM010000004.1 coordinate 145,124, forward strand.
GTCGCGAGACATACCGCGGCTGGAGGATGACATGTGCCGATGACGCGCGCATCACTTGGTCATCACGCACGGGAAGGCGGGCCCCGGACCTGGGGAAGTCCGGGACCCGCTTGGTGTGGTCGGTCAGCCCAGATGGCCGCCCAGGCTGACCCACGAGTGGTAGGTGGTGTGGGGCTGCTGCCAGCTGGAGATGACGTCGTTGCCGGTCGCTTCGGCGAACAGCGCGCGGTCGCCGGGGTCGCCGACGGCGGTCACGTTCCCGGTGACGAGCGCGCCGAGGCTGACCCACGATCCGTACGTGGTGTCGGGCTGCTGCCAGGTCGTGAAGACGCTGCCGTTGCTGCCTCGGGCGAACAGCACCCGCGAACCGGAGTCGCCAACCACGGTCACGTCACTGCTGATGCTGCCGCCGAGACTGACCCACGAGACGTAGCTCGTGTCGGGCTGCTGCCAGGTACTGATCACGTCGCCACCGGTGCTTCGGGCGAACACTGCCCACTGTCCTGGTGAGCCGACGGCGGTGACGTTGCCGGCGATCTGGGCGCCGAGGCTGACCCAGGAGTGGTAGTTGGTGTCGGGCTGCTGCCAGCTGGTGACGACGTCGCCGCCGGAGCCGCGGGCGAACAGGACCCGCGAGCCCGAGTCGCCCACCACGGTCACGTCGCTGCCGATGTTGCCGCCGAGGCTCACCCAAGGGCCGTAGGTGGTGTCGGGTTGCTGCCAGGTCGTGACGACGTCGCCGCCGGCCCCACGGGCGAAAAGGGCGCGGTCCCCGGGTGCGCCGACCACGGTCACATTGCCGGTGATGTTGCCGCCCAGGCTGACCCAGGGCGTGTAGGTCGTGTCGGGCTGCTGCCAGGACGTAACGACATTGCCGTTAGGCGCCCGGCCGTAGAGCACCCGCGAGCCGGAGTCGCCGACCACCGTGACGTTGCCGGTGATGTTGCCGCCGAGGCTGACCCAAGGGCCGTAGGTGGTGTCGGGTTGCTGCCAGGTCGTGACGACGTCGCCGCCGGCCCCACGGGCGAACAGCGCCCGCTGTCCGGATGCGCCGACCGCGGTCACCGACGAGGACGCGCCGGCCGAGCTCTGCGCTATGACCGCGTTGAGGATGGTTTGCGCGTCGTTGGCGTTCGGCGCGTACCGGTCCGGGAAGCCGGAGCCCTCGACCGCCTGGGCGACGTCGCCGACCTGGTGGGTCTCCCAGTTGCCGCCGTCCGGCCACGGGTAGCCGACCATGGTGTTGAGGAACCAGCCGACCGCGTAGTTGACGTCCTCGCGCTGGGCCGGGGTGCCCTTGCCGCTGGTCATCTGGAACAGGCCGACGCTGGTCCCGTCGCCCCCGCTGACGTCGAACAGCTCCGACTCGACGATCGCGGCGCAGATCTCGATCTGGGCGGCGTGGGTGCTGAAGCCGCGGGCGATCGTGTTCTCGTAGATCGCCCGGGCACAGGAGGCCTGGTCGGCCGAGATCCCGGCGGCCAGCTTGGCGGTCAGCCGGCCGCGCACGGCGTCGGCGATCGCGCTGTCGCGGGCGGTGGGCCCGCCGCCGAAGCACTGGACGTGCGGACCGATGACGTTGACCTGCTGGGCCGAGCTGGGCTGGGCCGTGGCGACGCCGGTCAGTCCGCCCATGGCGATCATGGCGAGTCCGGTGACGACGCCGAGGCGGCGCGTGGTTTCGGTGTTCACGGTGTCCCCCTGGTCAGTTGCCGGCGAGGTGGCCGCCGAGGCTCACCCACGAGTGGTAGGTGGTGTCGGGCTGCTGCCAGCTGGAGATGACGTCGTTGCCGGTCGCTTCGGCGAACAGCGCGCGGTCGCCGGGGTCGCCGACGGCGGTGACCTTGCCGGTGACGAGCGCGCCGAGGCTGACCCACGATCCGTAGGTGGTGTCGGGCTGCTGCCAGGTCGTGAAGACACTGCCGTTGCTGCCGCGGGCGTAGATGACGCGGGATCCGGAGTCGCCGACGACGGTGACGTCGCTGCTGATGCTGCCGCCGAGGCTGACCCACGAGACGTAGCTGGTGTCCGGCTTCTGCCAGGTGCTGATGACGTCGCCGCCGGTGCTTCGGGCGAACACCGCCCACTGACCGGGCGCGCCAACCACGGTGACGTTGCCGGCGATCTGGGCGCCGAGGCTCTGCCACGGGGTGTAGTTGGTGTCGGGCTGCTGCCAGGACGTCACGACGTCGCCGCCGGCGCCGCGGGCGAACAGCACGCGGGATCCGGAGTCGCCGACCACTGTCACGTCGCTGCCGATGTTGCCGCCAAGGCTGACCCAGGGCCCGTAGGTGGTGTCGGGCTGCTGCCAGGTGGTGACGACGTTGCCGTTGGCCCCACGGGCAAACAGGGCGCGGTCGCCGGGTGCGCCGACCACGGTCACGTTGCCGGTGATGTTGCCGCCGAGGCTGACCCACGGCGTGTAGGTAGTGTCCGGGTTCTGCCAGGACGTAACGACATTGCCGTTAGGCGCACGGCCGTACAGCACGCGGGAGCCGGAGTCGCCGACGACGGTCACGTCGCTGGTGATGTTGCCGCCGAGGCTCACCCACGGGCCGTAGGTGGTGTCCGGCTGCTGCCAGCTCGTCACGACGTCGCCGCCGGCGCCACGGGCGAACAACGCACGCTGTCCGGATGCGCCGACGGCGGTCACCGATGAGGAGCCGGACGGCAGGTCGTCGACGATGTTGACGTACCGCTTGGGGGTGAACGTGTTGGCCCAGGACGCGGGCCAGCTGTCCTCCTTCGCGACCTCGCCGAAGTTCGCCTCCTCCCGCACCACGGGCTGGGTGTGCGCGCCGTCGAACCAGCGGACGAACAGGGCGATGTGCTGGGTGTCGCTGTCCTGGCGGTACAGGGCGTCGCCGGGCTTGAGGTCGGACCGGGCGATGGTCGTCATCATGGGCGGCAGCGAGTACGTCGTGTAGGCCTGGTCCAGGTGCCAGGCCATGGACACGAAGCCCGAGCAGTCCGAGCGGTAGCTGCCGTACTGGTTGGAGTACGGCGAGGTCTGGCTGTACGGCACCTGCGCGTCGATCCAGGACTGCGAGCGGGTGAGGACCTCGCTGCGGGTGATCTGCCCGTTGACCGTCGAGGCGGCGGCCGTCATGGTGTGCGGCGCGGACGGGGCCGCCAGCGCGGGGACGGCGACCACCGTGAGCCCGGCGGCCACGGCGATCGCGGCGGCGAAGGAACGGCATAACAGTCTGGTTCTGGTTGCGGAAGACAAAATCGGATCCCCCCTGGCTCTGGCATGTCCACCCCGTGGTTCCGGGGACGGGGACGACGTTAGGAACGGCCGCTGCAAAGGGGCTGCAAGCGCCTTCAAGAACGCTGTGAGGGCCGCCGGCTCGACGCGTGACCGGAAGCTGTGGCACGGTGAACGCTGAGCGTGACTACCTGGGGGTGTGCGTGACGGCGGGCTGGGACTTCGGCGTCCTGGGGGCACTGCGGGTCCGTCGGGACGGCGAGTCGTTGGAGATCCCGGCGGCCAAGCTGCGGGTGCTCCTGGTGTCGCTGCTGACGAACCCGAACCGAGTGGTTCCGGTGGAGCGGCTGGTGGCCGACCTGTGGGACACCGATCCGCCGGCCGGCGCCCAGAACACCGTGCGCAACTACGTCATGCGCCTGCGGCGGCTGCTGGCCCCGGAGCTCATCCTCACCCGTCCCGAGGGCTACCTCCTCGACATCGCCCCCGACTGCGTCGACCTGCACCGCTTCCAGCACCTGACCCGGCAGGCCGAGAAGGACGCGGCCGACGGCCGGCTCGACCGGGCCGGCGAGGCGCTGGCCGAGGCCTTCGCGCTGTGGCGGGGCGAGCCGCTGCTGGGCGTGCCGTCGGAGTCGTTGCGCCGCAACGTGGCTCCCGTGCTGACCGAGCAGTGGCTGGCCGCGGTCGAGCTGCGCCTGGACGTGGACCTCGGCCGCGGCCGCCACCACACCGTGGTCCCGGAGCTGGCCGAGCTGGTCCGCCGGTTCCCGTTCCGGGAGCGGTTCTGGGCGTTGCGGATGCGGGCGCTGGACCAGGCCGGCAAGCGGGCCGAGGCGCTGTCGGCCTACCGCGAGCTCAGCGAGCTGCTGGCCGAGGAGCTGGGCGTCGACCCGAGTCCGTCGGTGCGGGAGCTCCACCAGCGGATCCTGACCAACGCGCCGTCACGGCCCGAGCCGCAGCCGCGGGCGTCGGTGCCGCGCCAGCTCCCGGCCCCGCCGTCGCCGTTCACCGGCCGGCGACGGGAACTGGACGTGCTCAGCGCCTCTCTCGACGCGCGCACGGATGCGATGACGGTGCTGACGATCAGCGGCACGGGCGGCATCGGCAAGACGTGGCTGGCCCTGCGCTGGGCCCACGAGAACCTCGCCCGGTTTCCCGACGGGCAGCTGTTCGTCAACCTGCGCGGCTTCGATCCGTCGGGGCAGCCGATCAGCCCGCAGGCCGCTGTGCGGGGCTTCCTGGCCGCGCTCGGGGTCGCCCCGGCGGAGATCCCCACCGAATGGGACGCGCAGGTCGGGCTGTACCGGAGCCTGGTCGCCGACCGCCGGATGCTGCTGGTGGTGGACAACGCCGTCGAAGCCTCCCAGGTCGCCCCGCTGCTGCCGGGCAGCAGCTCGTGCACGGTGTTGGTGACCAGCCGCGACCGGCTCGCCGGCCTCGTGACGGCCCACGGCGCGCATCCCGTACGCCTGGACATGCTGTCCGACGACGAGGCGCGGGCGTTGCTGGCCGGCCGGCTGGGTTCGGCCCGGCTGGACGCGGAACCCGGCGCCGTCACGGAGTTCCTGGCCCGCTGCGCCGGATTGCCGCTGGCGCTGAGCATCGTCGCCGGGCGGGCCCAGACGCTGCCCGAGTCGCCGCTGTCGGCCATGGCCGCCGAGCTGCGGGACGCGACGACCCGGCTCGGCGTGCTGGAGGAGGACTCCACCACCGGCGTCCGGGTCGTGCTGTCGTGGTCCTCGGCCGCCCTGTCGCCGCGGCACGCGCGCGCGTTCCGGCTGCTGGGGCTCGCGCCCGGGCCGGACATCGGCCTGTCCGCCGCGAGCTGCCTACTCGGGCTGCCGCCGGACCAGGCCGGCGAGACCCTGCGCAGCCTGCAACGGGTTTCGCTGCTGCACGGCTCGGCCACCGGTCGCTTCCGCATGCACGATCTCGTCCGCCTGCACGCCGTCGAGCAGGGCCGCGGGCACACGGACCAGATCGAGCAGGAGCAGGCGCTGCGACGGCTGGTGGAGTGCTACACCGACACCGCGATCGCCGGCGATCGCCTGCTCGCGCCGCACCGTCCGCCGATCGATCCCGGCCGCGGCGGCCTGATGCAGCCGCTGCCCGACGAGGCGGCGGTGATGGCGTGGTTCGACGCCGAGAGCGCCTGCCTGGCGGCGACGCTGCGGTTCGCCGGCGAGCACGGCTGGCACGAAGTCGTGTGGCGGATGGCTTGGGCCCTGGCGGTTTTCTACTCCCGGCGCGGGCTGCTGCACGAGGACCTGAGCGCGTGGCGGGCGGCGCTGGCCTCGGCCGGCCACCTCAACGACCCCGGCAAGCACACGTGGGCGCTGTTGTTCCTGGGCCGGGCGCATGCGCGGGCCGGCGAGCATACCGAGGCGATCGAGCACCTGCGGCTGGCCGAGGTGATGGCCGAACGCGGCGGCGACCGGCGCACGCAGGCCCACGTCCACCACGCGCTCGGCGTGACCTGGGCGCACCGGGAGGAACACCGCCAGGCGCTGGAGCACGCCGCCCGCGCCCTGCATCTGTTCCGGGAGCTCGCGCTGCCGGCGTGGGAGGCCGATTCGCTCAACCAGGTCGGGTGGTCGCTGGCCTGCCTCGGCCACTACGAGCAGGCCCGGACGTCGTGCGCCGCCGCGCTCGTGCTCACCCGCCGCCACCAGAATCCCGAGGGCGAGGCCGCGGCGCTGACCAGCCTCGGTTTCATCGCGCACCGCACCAACCGGGACGGGCAGGCGCTGAGCTACTACGAGCTGGCGCTGCGGCGCTGTCAGGAACTGGACGACGCGTACGAGGAAGCCAACACCCTGGAGCGCATCGGCCAGACCCATCTCGATCTTGGCGACTCGGCCGAGGCCCGCGCCGCGTGGGCCCGGGCGCTGGCCCTGTACACCGCGCAGCACCGCGGAAAAGACGTCAAGCGGATGGAAAGCCTGCTCGCTCAGCCGGGCTGACGGTTGTAGTACTTGTTCACGGCGTCGATGCGGGAGACCGCCCCGAGCTTGCCGAAGACGTTGTACAGGTGGCGTTTGACGGTGGCCTCGGAGATGTTGAGGCGGGCCGCGATCTGGGAGTTGCTCATGGCCTTGGCGGTCAGCTCCATCACCTCGCGCTCCCGGGTGGACAGCGTGTCGGGCACGGGATTGTCCTTGCTCATCAAGGACTCCCGGGACACCGACAGGATCACCTGGTCGGGGTGGCGGGCGGCGCTGCGCACGGCGGAGAGCAGTTCCAGCCGGGTCACGCTCTTGAGCAGGTAGCCGCAGACGCCGAGGCCGACGAGGCGGTTCACCAGGGCCGGCTCGTCGTGCATGCTGAGGATGATGATCTTCGTTTCCGGGCTGACCTGGCGGATCCGGGCCGCCGTCTCGGTCACGTGGGCGCCGGGCATCTCGACGTCCAGCAGCACGACATCGGGCCGCGTCTGCTGCACGACCTCGACGCCGGCGGCGCCGTCGGCCGCCTCGCCGACGATGCGGAAATCCTCCTCGAACTGGAGGATCTGCTTCACACCGTCGCGAAACAGCGCGTGGTCGTCGACGAGCACGACCCTGGTCGGCGCCTCAGGCATCGCCGTCCGCCGCATGTCTGAGCGGGATGAGCAACTCGACCCGGGTGCCCCGCCCCAGCTGGCTCGTGATGACGATCTCCCCTTCCAGCAGTGCGGCCCGCTCCCGCATCGAGCACAGGCCGGCGTTGCGCATGCCCTGCTTGCACGCCATGTCGACGCCGACGCCGTCGTCCTCGATGAACGCGTACAGCTCGTTGGGCGTGATGTTGACCTGGATCAGCAGCCTGCCGGCCTTCGAGTGCCGCACCGCGTTGCGGCCGGCCTCCCGGATGATCAGGAACGCCTCGCCCCTGATCTCCGAGGACAGGTTGAACTCGTCCCCGTTCACCCGCAGCGCGTACTCCATGCCGGCCGGCTTCGCGCTGTCCAGATAGCTGCGCAGCGAGCTCTCCAACCCGCCCTCGGGCTCCCAGGTGCGCAGGTCCGACACCAGACGGCGGACGTCGCCCAGGGTGTGCCGCAAGGTCAGCTCGGCGCCGCTGGTCCACTCGTCGGCCCGGTCCGGCTGGGTCGGCCGCAGCGCCGTGGCCAGTTCGATCTGCCGGTGCGCGGCCGCCACGTTGCCGCCGATGCGGTCGTGCACCTCGCGGCTGATCCGCTTGCGTTCCCGCAGGTGCGTCTGCTCGATGCTCTCCAGCAGAAAGCCCATGTACGAGCTGGAGGCCATCCGAATGCGCTGGGAGACCAGCTTGTTGGTGGCCAGGGCCAGGGCCAGCACGTCGTGCGGCGATTCGACGATGTCGGCCACGGTGGTGGTGATGGCCTCGAACAAGGCCATCGCGGCGCGCAGCGACTCGCTGGGATGGATGTTGTTGGACGCCCGCGAAACGCCGATGTCCTTGGACAGGCCCAGCCCGAGCGCCGGCTCCCCGCGCAGCGACCGCGCGATGTCGGAAATGATCCCCCGGGCCTGCCGGAAGCATTCCTCCTGGGTTCTCGGATCCTGCAGGAGGCGGCTTCCCATGATGCTTAGTTCAGCTTCGTAACGAACAATGACGGCGTCGCACTCTCGGTCGAGAATGTCCGCCACCTCGCTGGCCGACGACGTTTCCACTGCGGACTCCCCCCACACTGCCCGGTGAACGCCGCCCCCTCCCCGTTGCGAACAGCGTCACCGGCCAACTGTAACAGGGCGGGTTGTATAGGTGAGGTGCACTGATAACGAGTCTGTGACAGTCAGGTTAACTAGATGGACATAACGGACAGAGTAGCGGCGTATTGCGTGGCCATGAATGCCCGATACGGGTGACGTGCGTTGGACCCTTGCATCCCTTGGCGACCCTTCAGTGCGAGGAAGGCGACACAAAGGGAACCGATCAGCATTACCAGGGCCGGGAAACGCAGTGTGGGGATCCACAGCCACGCCGCGGCGGTAAACGATGTAGACACGGAGAGTGCGCATCCGGCCACGACAATGCGGGCGATCCGCTCGCCGCACACCAGCACCAGCGTCCGCCGTCCGGCCGCCGCGTCGCCCTCGGTGTCGGAGAAGTCCTTGGCCACGGAGCCGACGCCGCCCATCCACGCCGACATCGCGGCGGCGAGAAGCAGCAGGTCAGGGCTGGCGAGACCGCCGCCGCCGAGCAGGTGGCCGGCCAGGAACGTGAGCGCCCCGCCCAACGCCGCGACGACCGCCGCCCCCAGGCAGTGCCGCTTGAGCGCGATGCCGGGTGCGGAGTAGGCGTGGCCCAGCGCCAGCATGGCCAGCACTAGCAGCGCGAACAGCGATCCGATGAGCACACCGGTCACGATCGCGGCGATGGCGAACCCCTGGCACCATCTCAGCGCCGTGACCCGGGACAGCTCGCCGCGGGCGATCGGGCGGTCCTTGTGCGAGGCCCGGTCCTCGACGATGTCCGAGGCGCCGTTGAACAAATACACGTACATCACAGCGCAGCCCCACGACAGCGCTCCGAGCAGCAGCGTTTCCGATCGGACGCCGTGCAGCCACGGCGTCGCCAGCGCCACGCCGGCCAGCAGTCGAACAAAAAAGACGAACTGCACGACGGGCCGGGCCTCCGACAGGCAGTCCCGGAACGTGCGGGCCATGGGCGTGAGCGGCAGCCGGAGCCGGCTGGGGGCGGTCAGGTCAACGAACACTGTGCGTCTCCTCGATCACCGTGTGTGTGCGAAGGTTCACCAAGAATGCAATGTGTGCCTGATTTGCTGCGGTCGGTAACGTGGTGCCTGGCGGTTGTTGTCGCCGCCATAGATCTATCCGCGGCCGGCGTGACCAAACAGCGCCCTCGGACGTAGCACCGCTACAACCTTCGACTCATACCCTGTTGATCCTCCGATTAATTGCGAAAGAAGTGTCGATCACTTAATAGGGGACTTCCTGGCATCTTGATGCCATCGGAAACCCCTTTGTTTCCGCGCCGGCTCTGCGCAGACTTCTGTCGGGAAAACCCGTCGAGAAAGAATTCTGCGCAACCGTAGGGAGATGCTCGTGCTCGCATCGGGTCTCAAGCCGATTTCCATGCTCGACGTCCCCGCCGACACGCGGCGAGGCGGCGAGATCCGCACGCTTTTGTCGCCTCGCACCGTCGGCTCGACGTCGGGGTTCATGGGGGTGGCGACCGTCGCGCCCGGCGACTACATCGCCTCCCACAAGCACCCGTATTCGGAGGAATTCGTGTTCCTGGTCCGGGGCCGGCTGCGGGCCGACCTCGGCGACGAGTCGGTGGCGCTGACCGCCGGGCAGGGCCTGCTGGTGCCGCTGCACACCCCGCACCGGCTGGTGAACACCGGCGACGAGGAGGCGTTCCTCGTTTTCCACCTCGGCCCGCTGGCGCCGCGGCCGGAGCTGGGCCACGTCGACCTGGAGGAGCACGGCGCCGTGGTCCCGAACGCCGTGGGTCCGAACGCGGGGCAGTCATGACCGGCAGACGGGTCGCCGTCACGGGCGTCGGCGTCGTCGCGCCCGGTGGCATCGGGGCCAAGGAGTTCTGGTCGCTGCTGGTCGACGGCCGCACCGCCACCCGACGCATCACCCGCTTCGAGGCGTCCACGTTCCGCTCGCAGATCGCCGCCGAGTGCGACTTCGACCCGCTCCAGATGGGCCTGACCGCCCGCGAGCTGCGGCGGATGGACCTGTACGTGCAGTACGCGCTGGTCGCCGCCCGCGAAGCGGTGGAGAACTGCGGGCTGGACTGGGACGCCATCGACCTCGACCGCGTCGGCACGTCCATGGGCACCGCCGTCGGCGGCACCGTGCTCCTGGAGGACGAGTACCTGCCGGCCTCCGACAACGCCACGCAGTGGTCGGCCGACCTGCGCTTCCTGCACCCGTTCATGTACGACGCGCTGGTCCCGAGCAGCCTGGCCGCCGAGATCGCGGCCTCGTTCGGCGCGGGCGGCCCGGCCGCCGTGGTGTCCACCGGCTGCACCTCGGGCCTGGACGCCCTCGGCCACGCCGCCGCGCTGATCGCCGACGGCGCCGCCGATGTGATGATCGCCGGCGCGGCCGAGTCGCCGATCTCGCCGATCTCGGTCGCCTGCTTCGACGCCATCAAGGCGACCTCACCCAACAACGCCGAGCCGACCACCGCGTCGCGGCCGTTCGACCGACGCCGGGACGGCTTCGTGCTCGGCGAGGGCGCGGCCACGCTCGTGCTGGAGGAGTACGAGTCGGCCCGCCGCCGCGGGGCGCACATCTACTGCGAGGTAACGGGTTTCGCCAGCACCGGCAACGCGCACCACATGACCGGGCTGACCGCCGAGGGCATCGAGATGTCCGAGGCGATCGACCGCGCGATGCGCCAGGCCCGGCTCAACGCCGAGGACATCGGCTACATCAACGCGCACGGCTCCGGCACCAAGCAGAACGACCGGCACGAGACGGCGGCGTTCAAGCGCAGCCTCGGCGAGTCCGCGTACCGGACCCCGGTCAGCTCCATCAAGTCCATGGTCGGCCACTCGCTCGGGGCCATCGGCTCCATCGAGACGGCGGCCTGCGTGCTGGCCTTCGCCAACGACGCGGTGCCGCCGACGGCCAACCTGCACGAGCCGGATCCCTTGTGCGACCTGGACTACGTGCCGTTGCAGGCCCGCCCGGCGCGGCTGGAGCACGTGCTCACGGTGGGCAGCGGCTTCGGCGGCTTCCAGTCCGCGCTGGTGATGAGCAGGGAGTTGGTGGACCGATGACCGCACTGAAGATGGTGATCTCCGGCATCGGCGCGGTCACCCCGATCGGCGCCACCACGGCGACGTACTGGGACGCGGTGCGCAAAGGCGTGTCGGGACTGGGCTGGATCAGCCGGTTCGACCTGACCGACTACCCGTGCCGGGTCGGCGGCGAGGTGCACGACATCGACATCGCCGAGCACGTGCTGCCCCGGATCGCCGCGCAGACCGACCGCTGGACCCAGCTCGGTCTGGTCGCGGCCGGGCAGGCGTTGGAGGACTCGGGACACCAGTCGCCGGGCGAGAACCCCTACGACACGGCCGTGATCACGGCCAGCAGCTCCGGCGGCAACGAGTTCGGCCAGCGCGAGATCCACAAGCTGTGGACCGACGGCCCGCACGCGGTCGGCGCCTACCAGTCCATCGCCTGGTTCTACGCGGCGACGACCGGCCAGGTGGCGATCAAGCACGGCGCCAAGGGGCCGTGCGGCGTGCTGGCCACCGAGTCGGCCGGCGGCCTCGACGCCATCGGCCTGAGCCGGCGAGTGTTACGGCGGGGCGAGGCCAAGGCCGTCGTCACCGGCGCGACCGAGGCGCCGATCAGCCCGTACGCGCTGGCCTGCCAGCTGCGTGGCGGACGCCTGTCGCTGATCGACGACCCGATGGCCGCGTACCTGCCGTTCTCCACGACGGCGGCCGGACACGTGGTCGGCGAGGGCGGCGCGATGCTGCTCGTCGAGGAGCAGTCCCGTGCGGAAGACCGTGGCGCGGAACGGATCTACGCGGAGGTCGCCGGCTACGCGGCCACGCACGACGGGCGGCACACCACCGAGCGGGCCAGCGGTGTCGGCCTGGCGCGGGCGGCGCGGCTGGCGCTGGACGACGCCGGCGTGCAGCCGCAGGACGTGGACGCCGTTTTTGCCGACGGGGCCGCCACTCCGGACCTGGACCAGGCCGAGATCGCCGCCCTGCGCACGGTCTTCGGCGCACGGCCCGTGCCGGTGTGCCTGCCCAAGACGCTGGTCGGCCGCATGTACGCCGGCTCGGCGGCGCTGGACGTGGCCACCGCCGCGCTGGCGCTGTTCCACGGCGAGCTGCCGCCGTCGCCGGCGATCGAGAAGGCGCCGTGGGCGGTCGACCTGGACCTGGTGCACGAGCTGCGCACCGCCGACCTGCGGCACGTCCTGGTGCTGGCCAGGGGCTACGGCGGCTTCAACGCCGCGGTGGTGCTGCGCAAGGCCGAGAAAACCCCTTAGAGACAAGGAGAATCACCATGACCATCGCGCCGAGCAAGTCGGGTCTGAGCACCGAGCAGCTGGTCGCCACGCTGGCCGAGCTGATGACGCAGGGCGGCTTCCCCACCACCGCCCGCGAGCTCAACGAGAACCTGGACGCGCTGTACGACAAGTGGGAGCTGGACTCGCTCGGGCACCTGGACCTGATGGTCGCGCTGGGCAACCGCTTCGGCGTCACCATCACCGACGCCGACGCCGAGGAGCTCAAGACGCCCACCGCCACGCTGCACTTCCTGACCACCGTGCTGCGAGTGGACAGCTGACGTGAGCGCGAACCCCCTGGCCGGCCACGTCATTCCCGGCGTCAACGGGACCGCGGTGGACTTCGACGCCCACCGCGGGGCCCCGCTGGTCGTGGTGCTGGGCAACAGGCACACCCAGAAGACCGGCCACGAGATCATCGAGTCGCTGCGGTCGCACCCGCAGACCATGTCGGTGCCCGTCGTGCAGGTGGCCTGCCTGCGCGACGTGCCCAAGCCGTTGCAGGCCATGGCCACCCGGCACATCACCGCCGGCTACCGCGCGCAGCTGTCCGACCTGGCCGCCCGCCGGGCCGCGCTGGGCGCGCCGGCCGTGGACGAGTCGACGCTGCTGAACATCGCGCTGGACTGGACCGGCGAGGTCACCGGCGGCTTCGGCTTCAGCGCCGCCGACCGCACGCCGGTGGTGCTGGTGCTCGACCACGAGCAGCGGCAACTGGCCCGGGTCACCGAACCCGGCGCGTTCGCGGCGATCAGGGCCGCGCTGGCCACCACTTCCGTCGAAGGGACCGTGTAGGAGATGGCTGCCCGTACCGAGAACTCCGTGCACCTCAACGCCCCGTTCGATCTGGTCTGGGACATCACCAACGACGTCCCCGGCTGGCCGCGGCTGTTCAGCGAGTACGCCGAGGCCGAGGTGATCGAGCAGAAGGCCGACTACGTCAAGTTCCGGCTCACCATGCACCCCGACGAGCAGGGCCGGGTGTGGAGCTGGGTGTCCGAGCGCGAGCTGGACCGCGCGGCCCGCACGGTCGTGGCCCGCCGCGTCGAGACGGGTCCCTTCGAGTACATGAACATCCGCTGGACCTACGAGCCCGCGGCCGACGGCGGCACGGTGATGCGCTGGGTGCAGGACTTCCAGATGAAGCCCGGCGCCCCGGTGGACGACGCCGGCATGCGCGACCGGATCAACAGCAACAGCGCGATCCAGCTGGAACTGATCAAGAACACCGTGGAGGGCGCGGCGGCGGCCAAGAGCCTGCGCGGCTATGTGCTGCCGGGCGTCGGCGACACCGAGGTCGATCTGTCCACAAAGGCCGGACGGCCGCTGGTGGTCGTGCTGGGCAACCGGATCACCCAGAAGGCCGGCCACGACCTGGTGGACGCGCTGCGCACCGACCCGGCGACGGCGGAGGTGCCCATCATCCAGGTGGCGCACCTGCAAGGCGTGCCGCGCAGCCTGCGCAAGGTCGCCGAGCGCGACATCGCCGGCGGCCGGGCCAAGCAGGTCGAGCGGGCGACGCGGCTGCGCGTCGAGGCCGGGCTGGTGGCCACCGGCGAGGACGAGGCCATCGGGCTCGCCCTGGACTGGCAGGGAATCCTCGGCGCCGCCTACGGGTTCGGCACGCGGGACAAGTCGCTGCTGACCATCGTCGCCGATCCGTACCTGTGCGTGCTCACCGTGATCCGGTCCGACGACGCCCTGCCGGGCATCCGCGCGGCCCTGGATTCCCTTGCCGTCAAGGAGGTCGTGTCGTGACCGCGGTTCTGGGGCAGACCCGGGTCGTGGGTGTGCTGCCCGCCGCCCAGCCGTTCGACCTGCGGACGTCCATCCGCTTCCTGCGTGGCTTCGGCGCCTGCCGTGGCGACCAGGTGATGACCGTGGACAGCCTGACCAAGGCGATCGCCGTCGACGGCCAGGCCATCGCGTTCAAGGTCGCCTCCCGCCGGGGCGGCGTGGACTACGTGCTGCACTCCGACGAGCCGATCTCCGACCGGACCAGGGAAATCGTCTGCCACAAGATCGACGGCTACCTGAGCCTGTCGGACAACCTGGCCGAGTTCTACGCGCTGGCCCAGGAGGACCACCCGGACTACGCCCGGCTGGTGCGCAATCTCTGGGGCCTGCACCAGGTTCGCTTCCTCACGGTGGCGGAGATCGGCGTGTGGGCGATACTCTCGCAGCGCACGCCCAAGAACGTCTCCACGGCGCTGAAGCGGCGGATCACCCAGAACTTCGGCCGCAAGATCAGCTTCGAAGGCTCTGACTACCAGGCCTTTCCGGAGCTGACCGATCTTCAGCACCTGAGCGCGGCCGACTGGGTCGGCATCGTCAAGAACGGGCGCAAGGCGGAGTACCTGGCCTCGCTGGTGCACGGCCTGCTGGACATCGGCGAGGACTACCTGGCCACCGCCCCGTACGAGGAGGCGACCAAGGCGCTGCGGCGGATCAAGGGCGTCGGCGAGTTCTCCGCCGCCGCGATCCTGCTGCGCGGCCTGGGCCGGATGGACTTCGTGCCGCTGGACATGCCCAACTTCGCCGAGGCCACCGCCAAGGTCTACGGCGAGGGCTACGACAACCAGCTGCTGCGCGACCGCTACGGCAAGCACCTGGGCTACTGGGCGTACTACCTGCACACGGGGTTGGGTGCGCTGAAGGACGAGGCGCTGTCATGAGCCGGCTTCCCGTCAGCCTGACCCAGGACTTCGAGCTCATGCCGGACGAGGCCCGGGCGCAGGTGTTGTTCATCAGCAAGACCCGGTTGACACTCAAGGGTTTCCTCACCGGCGGCCCGCTGGTGTGGAAGATGATGCGCCGGCTCAAGCGGACCCCGGGCTTCGTGTTCCACAAGGGACTGTTCAAGTTCCCGCTGACCACCGGGGCCATCGCCTTCTTCGAGAGCTACGAGGCGCTGCAGGACTTCGCCCGCTCGCCGGAGCACCTGGCGCTGGTCAAGTGGGGCACCGTGCCGGGCCGGGTGCGCAGCGGCTTCATCCGCATCATGCGCACCGCGCCGACCGGCAGCGGCTTCGGCGACTGGATCAAGCCGGAGGAGCAGCAGTCGCTGGACCGCCGGCGGCTGATCCCGATCGTGTCCAAGGAGACCGACTGGGACAACGAACTGACCACGAGCGGGAGGACGGCATGACTCGCACGGCACTGGTCACCGGCGCGAGCCGGGGCATCGGCAAGGCCGTGGTGCAGCGGCTGCTGGCCGACGGCGTCCGCGTGTGCGGCCTGTACCGCACCGAGGGCGAGGCGGCGGAGCTGCTGGCCAAGGAGCTGGAGGCCGCGTCCCCCAAGGGAATCGCGCTCCAGTGCGACATCTCCGACGAGCAGCAGGTGCACGCGGCGGTCGCCCGCTGCGCCGAGGAGTTCGGCGGCATCGACGTGCTGGTCAACAACGCCGGCGTGACCACGTTCGCGCTGCTGGAGAATCTCGAGCGGGCGCACTGGGATTCCCTGTTCGCCACCAACGTCACCGGGCCGTACCTGGTGACGAGGGCCGTGCTGCCGCTGATGGGCCCGGGGGCCAGCATCGTCACGATCACCTCCGGCCTGGGCATCACCGGCGCGCCCGGCAAGACTCATTACGCGGCAAGCAAGGCGGCGCTGATCGGCTTCACCAAGGCGCTCAGCCGCGAGGTCGGCCGGCGCGACATCCGGGTCAACGCCATCGCGCCCGGCATCATCGAGACCGAGATGTCGGCCGTGGGCCTCAATCCCGAGCTGAAGGCCCGCTACGAGGGGCAGTGCGCGCTCGGCCGCATCGGGCAGTCGCCCGAGCTGGCCGAGGTCGTTGCCTTCCTCGCCGACCACCGTTCCTCCTACGTCAACGGCCAGACCCTGATGGTCGACGGCGGAATGTGAGACATGTCGTGACTGGAATCGATCTGACCGGCAAGACCGCGCTGGTCACCGGCGGCACCCGCGGCATCGGGCGGGCCACCGCGCTGACGCTGGCCCGCCACGGCGCCACCGTCACCGCGGTCGGCTCCCGCCCCAGCGAGGCCGCCGACCAGCTGGCCGAGGACCTGAAGGCGTTGTCCAGCGAGCACGCCGTCGCCTTCGCCGACGTGTCCGACGAGTCCGAGGTGTCCGCGCTCGCGGAACGCGTTGGGGCGCTGGACATCGTGGTGAACAACGCCGGCGTCGTCAGCAGCGCCTCGCTGCTGGGCATGGAGCTCGACGAGTGGCACCGGGTGGTGGACACCAACCTCACCGGCATGTTCCTCGTCGTGCGCTCGGTGCTGCCTCGCCTGCGGGACAACGCATCCATCGTCAACGTGACCTCGGCGGTGGCCTGGGTCGGCATGCCCGAGCGGACCCACTACACCGCGGCCAAGGCCGGCGTGCACGGCCTGACCCGGTCCATGTGCAAGGAACTGGGTCCGCGTCGGATCCGGGTCAACAGCGTGGCGCCGGGCATCGTGCAGACCGACCAGGTCGCCGGGCTCACGCCCGAGCAGCGCACCCGCTACGCCAACCTGGCCGCGCTGGGCCGGCTCGGCCAGCCCGAGGACATCGCCGACACGGTGCTGTTCCTGGCCAGCGACCTGTCCGGCTTCGTCAACGGGGCACTGCTCTACGTGGACGGAGGCATCTGAGCATGGCCGTCCGGATGACCCTGACCATGCAGGTCGGCACCACCGACGCCGACGAGTTCATCACCCGGTGCCGGCCGGCCGCCGACTACGCGGCCACCGTCGAGGGCTGCCTCGGGCAGGCCATCACCGCCCGCGACCTGGCCGACGGCGTCACCGAGTTCGTGATCACCAGCGACTGGACGGACCGGGAGTCCTTCCACCGCTTCGAAACCAGCGAGGAACAGGACCGCGTCACCGCCCCGCTGGCCGCACTGCGGCGCAGCGCCCGGATGGAACTAGCCGAGATCGGAGCACAGCAGTGACCGCACGAGTGATGGTGCTCGCCCGTATTCGCCAGGGCGACGAGGAGCAGTTCGAGGCGGCCTACGCCGAGGTGACCGCCAAGGTCGCCGGCACCCCCGGGCACATCCGCGACGAGCTGCTGCGGCCGACCGCGGACGACGACCGTTACATCCTGCTGTCCGAGTGGGAGAACACGGCCGCCTTCCTGGCCTGGGAGGACGCCCCGATCCACAAGCAGACCACCACCCCGCTGCGGCCGTACTGGGCCGGCGCGGTCGAGCGCAACATCCACGAAGTGGCCTACTCGCTGAAGGAGATCTGAGATGACGCAGGTTCAGGAGACCCCGGTTGTGCACGAGGGCCTCGTCGCCGACCCGCCGGACACCGCCCTGCTGCCGGAGTCCGCGCAGATCCTGCTGATGGCCACCAGCAAGTGGGTGTCGCAGTCGCTGTACGTCGCGGCGAAGCTCGGCGTGGCCGACTTGCTGGCCGACGGCCCGCGCAAGCCGGCCGAGCTGGCCGAGGCCACCGGCACGCATGCCCGGTCGCTGCACCGGATCCTGCGGGCCATCGCCAGCGTCGGCGTGTTCGCCGAGGACACCGAGGGCCGCTTCGGCCAGACCCCGCTGTCCGAGTTCCTGCGCGCCGACGTGCCGGGATCCCTGCGCCAGGCCGTGATCTTCTTCGGCGAGGACTTCACCTGGCGCCCCTACGGCCGGATCCTCGACACCGTGCGCACCGGCGCCCCGGTGTTCAACCAGCTCAACGACGTGCCGGACATGTTCGCCTACATGGCCAAGAACCCGGAGAGCCAGCAGATCTTCGACGGCGCGATGCTGGCCCTGTCCGGCGACTCGATCAGCGACATCACCGACCGCTACGACTTCTCGACCGCCGGCAAGGTCGTGGACATCGGCGGCGGCCAGGGCTTCCTGGTCTCGGAGATCCTGCGGGCCAACCCGGACACCACGGCCATCCTGTTCGACCAGCAGTCCGTTGTGGACGTTGCGGTGACCGGCGAGTTCGGCGACCGCGTCGAACTGGCCGCGGGCAGCTTCTTCGAGACCGTGCCGGGCGGCGGCGACACGTACATCCTCAAGAGCGTTCTGCACGACTGGAACGACGACCAGTGCGCGGACATCCTCGGCCGCGTGCGCCGGGCCATCGGCGACCGGCCGGACGCGCGGCTGCTGGTCATCGAGGCCGTGGTGCCGGCGCTCAACGGATGGGGCTTCGCCAAGTTCATGGACGTGGAGATGATGGTCAACGTCGGCGGCGTCGAGCGCACCGAGGCGGAGTGGCGGGACCTGTTCGCCCGCGCCGGTTTCGCGCTCGACGAGATCGTCGAGATCAACCCGCCCAACTCGATCCTGGTGGGGCGCCCGGCATGACGCCGGCGGCCGCGCGGGTCCTCGACTGGTTCGCCTGGTACGGCGCGGCCCTGCTCGGCGTGCCGGACCCGTACTTCTGGAACGACGAAATCGAGAGCGAGGGGTACCACGATGTCACAGCAGTGGGCGCTGACCTGGAACGTCCGGCGGGGGACCGAGGACGACGTGATCCGGCTGTTCGAGCGCAGTGGTCGGCCTGACCACACCGTGCGCGACGCCGCCGGCGAAGTTGTCGGCCTGCTCAAGAGAACCTCGGTGTTCATGCGGCAGAACACCGTCGTGCGGGTGATCGAGTTCGACGGTGACTTCATCGACGTGGCCAAGCACATGGGCCAGCAGCGGGAGGTCCGCGACCTGGAGACGGCGCTGGAGCAGTACCTGGAGGAGGAGCGGGACATGTCCACCCCGGAGAAGACCGCCGCCTTCTTCGCCTCGGCCAGCATGCGCTGCATCCTCAGCCGCCGGCACGACGAGGAGCTGGCCGATGTCTGACCGGATTGCCTTGGTGGTAGGGGGTTACGGCGGCATTGGCCGCGCGGTCTGCGACCAGCTGGGAGCCGAGGGTGCCACGGTGGCGGTCGCCGGCCGCACGCTGAGCAGCGCCGAGATCGCCTGCAAGGAACTGCGTGTACAGGGCGTGCGAGCCTTTCCGTACACGGTGGACCTGGCCGACAAGGTCACCGTGGACCGGCTCGTCGCGGATGTGACCGAGGACCTCGGCGCCGTCGACGTGCTGGTCAACCTGGCCGCCATCGACGCCCACGGCCCGGCGCTGGAGGTCTCGCCGCAGGAGTGGGACCGGGTGATCGGCATCAACCTGTCCGGCAGCTTCTGGCTGGCCCAGGCGGTCGGCCGGGAGATGGTCGACGCCGGCCGGCCGGGCCGGATCGTGCTGCTGTCCTCCACCCGGGGCGAATACGGCGGCCGGCGCGGGTTCTCCGCCTACGGCGCGTCCAAGGCCGGCGTGAACCTGTTGGTCAAGCAGCTCAGCACGGAGTGGGCGGCGCACGGGGTGACGGTCAACGCCGTCGCGCCCGGGTTCGTGCCGACCGGGCTGACCGCGGGCGTGGACAACGAGTTCACCGCCATGATGATCCGCCGCATCCCGGCCTGCCGCTTCGCCCGTCCCGAGGAGGTGGCCGCCGCCGTGACGTTCTTCGCGTCGCCGCAGGCCAGCTTCGTCACCGGACAGGTGTTGTACGTCGACGGCGGCGTCACCGCCAGCTCCTAGGAGGAAAGACCACCATGACTTCGACGATCGCCGTGCTGGGCACCGGCGCCATGGGCGCCGGCATGGCCGAGCGGCTGCTGGACGAGGGCCACCGGCTGCGGGTGTGGAACCGCAGCACGGAGAAGTTGTTGCCGTTGCTGGAAAGAGGAGCCGTCGCCGCGGCCACGCCGGCCGAGGCCGCGCGAGGTGCCGACGCGGTGCTGGTCAGCCTGGCCCACGCGGATGCGGTGACGACTGTCCTGTTTGGACCGGACGGCGCCGTGCACGGGTTGGCCAAGGGCGCGCTCGTGTTGGACACCAGCACGACCTCGGCCGAGTCGGCCCGAGAAATCGGCTCGCTGGCGGAGAAGGCGGGCCTGCGATTCGTCGAGTCGCGGGTGCTGGGCAACCCGCACCACGCCCGCGGCGGCCAGCTCCGGGTCCTCGTCGGCGGCCCGGAGCCGTACATCGAGGCCGCCCGGCCGCTGCTGGAGGCCATCGGCAAGGACGTGAACGTGCTGGGGGAGTGGGGATCCGGCGCGCAGATGAAGATCGCGCTGAACCTGTTCCTCGGCGTCCAGCTGGCCGGCCTGGCCGAGGCGGTGGACATCGGGGCGGCCGCCGGCCTGGACCGGGCGACCGTGCTCGGCGTGCTGGGCGGCAGCGGCTACAGCTCGCCGGTGGTGGCCTTCCGCTGCATGCTGGTCAACGCCGGCCGCCTGGAGCCGGCGGCGTTCCGGCTGGACCTGATGGACAAGGACCTCCGCCTGGCCACCGATCTGGCCGCCGCCAACGGCGTCTCGGCCCCGGTCACCGTCGCCTCCGGCGAGCTGTTCCGGCAAGGTGTGGCGGCCGGCCTCGGCCACCTGGACGCGGTCGCCGTGGTGCGGCCGACCGAGCCGGCGGTGGCGTCGTGATCATCGACGTGCACGGCCACGTGACCGCGCCGGAACTGCTGGCCAAGTACCCGATGCCGCCCAGCCTCGGCGACATCGACGGCATGATCGAGCGCAAGCTCGCGGCCGGCATCGGGCTGACCGTGGTCGGCAGCCCGGTCGGTTTCGGCACCATGACCCGCATCCCCGGCCTCGACAACTACGCGCAGCCCGCGGACAAGCTGGCCTGTTTCCACGACTGGATGGGCGAGACCGTCCGCGCGCACGCCGATCACCTGCTGGCCTACGCCTACGTCAATCCCTTCGGGACGGACGCCGAACTGGCCGCGGCGGCGGAGCTGGTGCGCCGGCCCGAGTTCGTCGGCTTCATCGTGAACACATCGGTGCGCGGGCGCTTCTTGGACGACCCGGGCGCGGACGGCTTCTTCGCCCTGGCCGCCGAAGCCGGCGTCCCGATCATGCTGCACCCGCCGGCCGAGCCGGTCGGATCCCCGGCGCTGAGCCACTTCGGCCTGGTGGAGCAGCTGGCCCGGTTCACCGACGTGCACCTGAGCCTGGCCACCCTGATCATGGGCGGCCGGTTCGAGAACGACCCGAGCCTGCGGGTGATCGCGGCCACGGGTGGCGGGGCGCTGGCCCTGCTGGCCGACCGGCTCGATCTCGCGCACTCCCCGCGACACTGGGCGGCCGCCGGCAAGCCGGCCCTGCCCCGCCGGCCCAGCAGCTACTTCTCGCAGATCTGGGTGGACACGGCCTCGCACAGCACGCAGGCGTTGCGCGCCAACGTGTCCGTGTTCGGTGCCGACCACGTGCTGTTCGGCACCGACACTCCGCCGCTGCCGCACGAGGTCGCCGACCTGGTGAAGACCGTGACCGATCTCGGTCTGTCCACAGCGGACACCCACGACATCCTGACCGGCAACGCCGTCCGCCTGCTCGGCCTGTCCGAGGACCGGCTGCGCGCGGCCGCCTGAGACGACTCCAGAGGAAACGAGCCGTGCCATGACCTCAACGATCCCCGCATCCACCGGATCGGCTCCCCCCGCGTCGACCCCTACGTCGACTTCGGTATCGACTTCTGCCGACCAACCGAAACCGTCCAAGCTCCGGCTGGCGACGCTGCCCGGCCTGCGGGTGTTCGCGTCCCTGACCGTGTTCATGGACCACTCCCTGCTGCCCCTGCCGGGTGTGAACCCGTTCGCGGACACCGCCTTCGGCGACGCCTTCGAGGCCGTGTTCCGGGTCGCGGCGTTCGGCTGCGTCTCGTTCTTCTTCGTGCTCAGCGGTTTCCTGCTGACCTGGCTGGCCAAGCCCACCGACAGCTACGGCGGCTTCCTGCGCCGCCGGCTGGTCCGTATCTACCCGGGCCACCTGGTCACGATGCTGATCTGCCTGCTGGGCATGGGGGCGGCGCTGTGGCAGGTGCTGCCCAACATCTTCCTGGTGCAGTCCTGGGTGCCGCGCTACGAGGTGTGGGCCGCCCTCAACGGCTCCACCTGGTCGCTGGCCTGCGAGATCCCGTTCTACCTGCTGTTCCCGTTCATCCTGCGCTGGGTCAACAAGATCGCGCCCAGCCGGCTGTGGTGGTGGGTCGGCGGCATCGTCGCCACGGTGTTCGTGGTCTCCACCATCTCCAACTTCCTGGTGCCGAACACGCCGCAGTTCCCGTTCTCCTCGCCCATCGGCATGACTCAGTTCTGGATGGTCTACACCGCGCCGCCCACCCGCATGCTGGACTTCGTGCTCGGCATGATCATGTGCCGGATCATCAAGACCGGCCGCTGGATCAACCTCGGCCTGGTGCCGGCCATCGCCATCTACCTGGTGGCCGGCGCGGTCGGCTTGCTGCTGCCGTTCACCTACGAGCTGGCCTTCGTGGAGATCCTGCCGGCCGCGCTGCTGGTCACCGCGGCCGCCGCCACCGATGTGCACAACCGGCGTTCCCTGTTGCGCGGCAAGATATGGGCCAAGCTCGGGGACATGTCGTACTCCTTCTACCTGGTGCACGGCATCGTGGTGTTCGGCGGCGGAACCCTGCTGCGCAACGGACAGCTGTTCAGCATCCCGGCCGCCTTCGGCATCATCGCCATCGACCTGCTGGTCAGCCTCGGCCTGGCCTGGCTGCTCTACACCTTCGTCGAGCGCCCGATCCGCACCCGCTGGTCCGTCGCGAGACCCAAGCTTCCCAAGCTCATTCCCACCTGATCGGAGGCCGTCATGACCACCACGCTCATCGTCGCCCGGATGACGCCGGACGCGGCCGGGCGGGTCGCCGACATCTTCACCGAGTCGGACCGGACCGCCCTGCCCGGGCTGGTCGGCGTCACCCGCCGCCAGCTGTTCCGCTACCAGGGCCTGTACTTCCACCTGTTCGAGACCGACGAGCAGGGCCCGCAGCGGGTCGAGGACGTGCGCGGGCACGAGCTCTTCGTCGACGTCAACGACAAGCTGGCCAACCACATCGAGCCCTACGACCCGCAGACCTGGCGCTCCCCGCGCGATGCCATGGCCGAGCAGTTCTACCACTGGTCGTCGTGACCGCGACGCCCTGATGGCAGGAAGCTGCCAGGCAGCAGGGTGCCAGTTCCACCGCCTTCCCGGCGCCGGCCGGGCTGGGCAGACTTGACCATGCCGGGAAAAGGAAGGAAACACGACAGTGTCCCGAGTACGCAGAGCCGGCATGCTGGCGGTGGCCGCGGCGGTCGTCGCACTCGGCGTGTCCACCGCATTCCTCGGCGGAACCGGAAAGGCGCCGGCCGCTCCGGTCGGCGACAGCATCGTCGGCGCCACGTCTCCGTTGTCCGGCAAGCTCATCGTCAACGCCGACGCGCCGGCCGAGGGGACCACCAGCGTCCGCTACACCGGTTCCACCGCAGAATGCGCCTTCCTGCACAAGAAGTACCCCGAAGGCGTGCCGGAGACCGACTGCGTCAACATCGCCACCTTCACCTCGACGAAGACGGCTCGGACCGTGCAGCTGTGCTCCGCCTACAGCTGCGACGCCTGGCACGCGTCCGTCGACTTCGGACTGAGCTACGACGGCGCGGCCGTGTCGGCCACCGGCGGAACCTGCCACTACGGCGGATTCGCCTACGACGCCCTGAAGGACTGGTCCTCGCACACCGGCGACGGCACCGGGAAGGTCACCATGGCCGCCGACTTCTACGTGATCATCAACGGCATCCCGATCACCGTGGAATGGCATGTCCGCACGGTGAACCAGGCCGACGGCCGCTGGCACATCGACGTCTACCACACCTGAGGAGGGCTGAGTCATGTTCCACAGAATCGTTGCCCTGCCCGGTGGGCGCCGGGCCAAGTGGGTCGTGCTGGTGGCCTGGATCGCGCTGCTCGTGCCGGCCTTCTCGCTGGCCGGGATGCTCGGCTCGGTGCAGAAGAACGACATCTCGGCGTGGCTGCCGAGTTCGTCGGAGTCGGCCAGGTTCCTGGCCGCCGCCCAGAAGTTCGAGGCCGGCGACACCATGCCGACCATCGTCGTCTACGCCCGGTCGAGCGGCCTCACCCCGGCCGACCTGAAGAAGGTCAACGCCGACGCGGTGCTGTTCCAGCACGTGCCGGACGTGACCGGCCAGGTGCAGCTGCCACTGGTGTCCGACGACCTCAAGGCCGTGGCCACCGTGGTTCCGGTGCGGGTCGGCGAGTCCGGCTGGACCGGCATCGCCAAGGTGGTCGACGCGCTGAACGCCATAGCCGGCAAGGATTCCGGCGGTCTGGTCAGCCACGTCACCGGCCCCGGCGGCTACGCCTCCGACTCCGGCAAGGCGTTCGGCGACGCCGACCTGCTGATGATCATCGCTGTGCTGGTGGTCGTGGCCATCCTGCTGTTCACCTACCGCAGCCCAACCCTGTGGCTGCTGCCGGTGATCACCGCCGTGGTGGCGGTGTTCGCCTCGGAGGCGGTGATTGCGGTGCTGGCCAAGTACGCCGGCATCGTCGTGAACTCGCAGAGCAGCTTCATCCTGAGCGTGCTGGTGTTCGGCGCGGCCACGGACTACGCACTGCTGCTGGTGGCCCGATATCGCGAGGAGCTGCGGCTGCACGTGGACCGTCACGACGCGATGGCGGCGGCGCTGCGCCGATCCGGCCCGGCGATCATCGCCAGCGCCGCGACGGTCGCGGTCAGCCTGCTCGTGCTGATGCTGGCCACGCTGAACTCCACCAGCGGCCTCGGTCCGGTGTGCGCGGTCGGCATCGTGGTCGCCCTGCTGGCGATGATGACGCTCATGCCGGCCCTGCTGGTGATCTGCGGCCGGTGGATCTTCTGGCCGGTGCGGCCGGCGTTCGGCTCGCTGCCGCCGGCCCGCGAGGGAATCTGGGCCCGTGTTGGGAAACTGGTGGCCCGCAAGCCCCGGCTGACCTGGATCGGCACGGCGGTCGTGCTCGGTTCGTTCGCGCTGGGCATGGTCGGCCTGCACGCCGAAGGCATCCCGCAGGACGACCAGTTCACCAAGGTCACCGAGGCCGTCGCCGGCGAACAGCTGCAGACACAGCACTTTCCGGCCGGCGCCGGCAATCCGATCTGCGTCGTGGTGAACTCGTCCACTTCGGACCAGGTGCGGCTGACGCTGTCCCTGCTGCCCACGATCGCCACGGTCGTGCAGCTGGATGCCAAGGACGGCAAGGCGTTCGTCATGGCCACGCCTCGGGCGGCCTCGGACAGCCCGGAATCGCTGGCCACCGCGCGGCAGGTGCGTGACGTCGTGCACGGCATCAAGGGCGCCGAGGCGGAGGTCGGCGGCGGTTCGGCCATCACGCTGGACATGCAGGACGGCGCCGCCCGCGACTCGCTCGTGGTCATCCCGGCCATCCTGCTGGTCGTGCTGGCGATCCTGGTGCTGTTGCTGCGGTCGATCGTCGCGCCGCTGGTGCTGGTCGGCACCGTGGTGCTGTCCTTCGCCGCCACCATGGGCATCAGCACCGTGGTGTTCGACCACGTGTTCCACTTCGGCGGCATGGACGCCGCGTTCCCGTTGCAGGCGTTCACCTTCCTGGTGGCGCTCGGCGTGGACTACAACATCTTCCTGGTGACCAGGGTGCGGGAGGAATCCCGGCGGCTGGGCACCAGGCGGGGCGCGCTGACCGGCCTGACGGCGACCGGCGGCGTGATCAGCTCGGCCGGCCTGGTGCTGGCCGGCACGTTCGCCGCCATGGCGTCGCTGCCGATGGTGTTCGCCGCCGAGCTCGGCTTCACCGTCGCCGTCGGCGTGCTGATCGACACGTTCGTGGTCCGCTCGGTGCTGGTCACCGCGCTGACCCTGGACCTGGGGGAGGCCATGTGGTGGCCGCGCCGGGTCCGCACCGAAACACCCGGTCCGGAAGTAGGACGGGAACTGGCCTACATCGGGGCTAGCGTCACCGCTGCTCCACTCGAAGCGCAGGAAAGGTAGAGACGGATGACCATCGCCCCCACCGCTGTGGCTCCCACAGCGCCCGCCGCGGCCGATCGCCGCCGGTGGCTCGCCCTCGCGGTGGTGATGACCGCCGCCTTCATGGACCTGGTCGACGTCACCATCGTCAACATCGCCGTGCCCAGCATCCAGCGGGACACCGGCGCCTCGTTCAGCGCCGTCCAGTGGATCACCGGCGGCTACGCGCTGGCGTTCGCGCTCGGTCTGATCACCGGCGGCCGACTCGGCGACATCTTCGGCCGCAAGCGCCTGTTCCTGCTCGGCATCGGCGGCTTCACCGTCGCGTCCGCGCTGTGCGGCCTCGCGGTCAGCCCCGACATGCTCGTGGCGTCCCGAGTGCTGCAGGGCGTGGCCGGCGCGATGATGGTGCCGCAGGTGCTGTCGATCATCCACGTCACCTTCCCGGCGCAGGAGCGGGGCAAGGTGTTCGGCATGTACGGCGCGATGGTCGGCCTCGGCGCCGTGGCCGGCCCGCTGCTGGGCGCGCTGCTGACGCAGTGGAACCTCTTCGGCCTGGAGTGGCGGCCGATCTTCCTGGTCAACCTGCCCATCGGCATCGCCGGCCTGGTGCTCGGCGCCAAGTTCATCACCGAGTCCCGCAGCCCCAACGCGTTGCGCATCGACATCGTCGGCACCGTGCTCGCCACCGCCGGCCTGCTGCTGGTGCTGTTCCCGCTGACCCAGGGCGAGCAGCTCGGCTGGCCACTGTGGACGTTCGCGCTGATGGCCGCCGGCGTGGCCGTGTTCGTCGGCTTCGTCGCCTTCGAGCGGGCCAAGATGCGCCGCGACGGCTCGCCGCTGGTCGAGCTGTCCCTGTTCCGTATCAAGAGCTTCGCCGCCGGCATCGGCGTCCAGCTGGTCTTCGGCGCCACCACCGGCATCTTCTTCCTGATCTGGACGCTGTACATGCAGACCGGCCTCGGCTGGGACACCCTGCAGGCCGGCCTGACCGCCGTCCCGTTCTCCATCGCCGTCGGCGGCGCGGCCGGCGTGTCCGTCGCCGTGCTGGTGCCCAAGTTCGGCCGCAAGGTGCTCCAGGCCGGCGCGCTGGTCATGGCCGTCGGCGTGCTGGTCTACATGCTGCTGGTCAACGGCATCGGCACCGGCATCACCACGTGGGAGATGATTCCCGCGCTGCTGGTGATGGGCTTCGGCATGGGCCTGATCATCTCGCCGATCACCGACGCCATCCTGTCCGACGTGCCGGCCGAGCACTCCGGCTCCGCCTCCGGCCTGATCAGCACCGTGCAGCAGATCGGCTGGGCCTTCGGCCTCGGCCTGGTGTCGGTGGCCTTCTTCGGGGCCGTCGGCAACATCGCCCCCACCGACCCCAACCGCGCCGCGGCCTACAGCACCGCCTTCAGCCACGGCCTCTGGTGGGTGGCCGGCGGCCTCATCCTGGCCTTCGCCCTGATGTTCGCCCTGCCCAAGAAGGTCAAGCCGGCCACGGCCTCCTGACCCTTCCCCATGACGCAGGTCCCGGGCCCCCTCCCAGGACCTGCGTCTTTCTTTCCCCCCGCGAGTCCCGCTCTCCGTCACACCGAAATACGGTTTCAAGCACATCGCCGGTCGATCCTGCCGCCCGAGGTTGTGGGCCGTCCCGGCAACTCAAGTTGTCCCCGTTGGCCGGCGGCTTTCTCCACCCCACACCACGGGCTCCGCCCACCCATTCCCTCTGCCGAAACCAGCTCTCCCGGACGGCAAGGCCGGCCCCAGCCCACTCTGACCACCAGCAATGAGGATCACCGGGCACGCCGCCGACGATGAGCAGGGCCGACCGATGGGTTGGGTGGGCAAGAGCCTTCAACCCCGCGCCCGGCAAGGGGCGGGCCGAAGCCGCCAGCCCAGAGTGGACGGCCTTGACCACGCCCGAAGCAGACCTCAGCGAGTCCCGCTCTCCGGCACACCGAAATACGGTTGCGGGCAGAACGGAGTCTCGGGTCTCTGTTCTGCGCGAAACCGGGTTTCGGTGTGACGCTGGGCGGGACTCGCGGGGGTAAGCGAAAAGGCCGGCACCCATGGGTGCCGGCCTTTTCGACGTGCGCTTATACGGCGGGGAGGAGGCCGGCGTCGCGGGCCAGGAGGCCGGCCTGGAAGCGGGTGCGGGCGCCGAGTTCGGTCATCATGTTGGCGACGTGCCGCCGGTAGGTCCGCAGCGACATCCCCAACCGCCGGGCGGAGACCTCGTCGGTGCAGCCGGTGGCCAGCATCTGCGCCACGGCCGCCCGCAGCTGCGACGACGCCAGCTCACCGCGCCCGCTCTCACCGTCCATATCGGACGTCGCGGTGCCCCACAGGTGCTCGAACACCTCGTGCACCCGGGCCACCACCATGGGATTGCGCACGAGCACCGCGCCGGCCGCCTCGTCACCGGGGCCGGCCGACACGAGGACCGTGCGGCGGTCGAAGATCGCCAGCCGGAACCACAGCTGGGGCAGCGCACGCACCTCTCCGCCGGCGACGGTCAGCTTGTTCACATAGGACTGTACGGTCAGCTTGGCCAACACGCTGTGCTGCACCAGGGTTCGCACGGAGATGCCGCGCCGCGCCATCTCCGTCTCGTCCGGCAGCACATCGCCGACGGCCGTCGAGCTCAGGTGGGTCGCGGCGAACTCCGTGGTGCACTCCTGGATCAGCCGGTAGCAGGCGGCCTTGACCGCGTCGCCCGGAGGCAGGAACGTGAAGTCCTCGCCCAGCGGCCCGTTGCCCCGCGCCTCGCGGTACACGGTTCCCAGTCCCTGCAAGGTCTTGCGGGTCTCCTCGATGAACCGCTGCTTGGCGTACATCTCGGCCAGCACGGGGGTCAGCAGCTCCGCCTCGGCCCATTCCGGCGACGTGGGACGGAAATGCCCGCCGACGCCGACCGGCTGGATGAGCCGGGCGGCGTGCAGCCGGGCCAGCGCGTCGGCCGCGCGGTCCTGCGGGATGTCGGCCTCACGCGCGACGAGCTCGCTGTCGAGGGTGTCGTAGCGCAGCGTCAGCCGGTACAGGTTCAGGGTTTCCTCGTCGATGGCGTGCGCCGACTGCATCGCGGTCACGGTTTCCTCCTTCGACGACAGGACTTTCCCACCATCGAGGCTAGGGGCGTGCAGGCGGCGGCAGCCAGCGTGCGGGCGAGGTTTGGGTGCAAAGCGTCATGCCGCTACGTCGGAAGTTGTACGTCCTCCGGCTCGCCCGCGGCCTTGATCACCCGACGGCCCAGTCCCCGCAGGTACGCGGCCAGCTCCGGCGGCTCGTGCACCTCGAAGTCGCAGCCCAGCATGGCCAGCCGGAAGGCGATCCAGTCGAGCGAGTCGGCCCGGGTGCGCAGCCGGCAGCTGTGCTCGTCGACGACCTCGAGCTCGGCCCGCGCGCCGCCCATCCGCCGCCGCACCTCGTCGATCGGCGCATGGAGCGTCGCCACCGCCCTGTAGGTCGGCGACCGCTCGTACAACTTGCTGGCCACGTACGCCGCCGCGTCCTTGGCCGGGAGCTCACGGGGCGTGGTCCTGGCCCCGGTGAGCTGCGAGTTCCGCATCCGGTCCACGCGGAAGATGCGCCAGTCCGACCGTTCGTTGTCCCAGGCGACCAGGTACCACTTCCGCTTGGTCGACACCAGGCGCAGCGGTTCGACCAGCCGCCGGGTCTCGCTGCCGTCGGCCGCCTGGTAGCCGAACCGCAGCCGCTCGCGGTTGGCGATGGCCATCGCGATCACCGCCAGCTCGTCCGGGTCGACGGTCGGCCCGCCGCTGCCCAGCAGCGGCTCGGTGGCCGCGTTCAGGGCACCGACCCGGTGCCGCAGCCGCGACGGCAGCACGTGCAGGAGCTTGGCCAGGGCCCGGACCGACGCCTCCTCGATGCCGTCCACCGCGTGCCCGGCCGCCGTGCGCAGGCCGACCGCGATGGCCACCGCCTCCTCGTCGTCCAGCAGGAGCGGCGGCATGGCCTGGCCCGCGACCAGGCGATATCCGCCGATCGCGCCCATCGACGCCTCGACGGGATAGCCCAGCTCACGCAGCCGATCGATGTCCCGGCGGATGGTGCGGGCGCTGACCCCGAGGCGCTCGGCCAGCTCGCTGCCCGGCCACTCGCGTGGGGTCTGCAGCAGCGACAGCAGCGTGAGCAGTCGGGCCGGCGTGTCCGTCATACCGATAAATATGCCATCGATGTGGGACATGTTCTGACCTACATGCCTTCTACCTTCGGTGCGGACGACAACCGAGGGAGCCCGCGATGACCACCAGCACGATCGCCCCGACCACGGTCTCCGGCGTGCTGCCGGCGGCCCAGCCGTTCGATCTGCGCACGTCGATCCGCTTCTTGCAGGGCTTCGGCGCCTGCCGCGGCGACCAGGTCATGACCGAGGACACGCTGACCAAGGCCATCGCCATCGACGGGCAGGCCGTGGTGTTCCGGGTGACGCCGACCGACGGCGGCGTCGACTTCGAGCTGACCTCCGACCGGCCGATCGCCGACGGGCTGCGGGCCAAGGTGCTGGACAAGATCGACGGCTACCTCAGCCTGTCCGACGACCTCACCGAGTTCTACGCCCAGGCCGACGGCGACCACCCCGACTACGCCCGCCTGGTCAAGGCGCTGTGGGGGCTGCACCAGGTCCGCTTCCTCACGGTGGCCGAGATCGGCGTCTGGGCCGTGTTGTCGCAGCGCACCCCGAAGAACGTCTCCACGTCGCTCAAGCGCCGGATCACCTCGATGTTCGGCCGCAAGATCAGCTACGACGGCCTCGAGTTCCAGGCGTTTCCCGAGCTCACCGACCTGCGGCAGCTGGAGGTGGCCGACTGGCTGGCCATCGTCAAGAACGCGCGCAAGGCGGAGTACCTGGCCAGCCTGGTCGACGGGCTGCTGGACATCGGCGAGGACTACCTGCGCGCCGCCTCCTACACGCAGGCCACCAAGGCCCTTCGCGGCATCAAGGGCGTCGGCGAGTTCTCCGCCGCCGCCATCCTGCTGCGCGGCCTGGGTCGGATGGACTTCGTGCCGCTGGACATGCCCGCGTTCGCCGACGCCACCGCCAAGGTCTACGGCGAGGGCTACGACAACCAGAAGCTGCGCAGCCGCTACGGCGACAACCTGGGCTACTGGGCCTACTACCTGCACACCGGCCTCGGCGCGCTGAAGAACGAGGCGCTCGGGCCCGTCGCCTGCGGGCGGTGACATTTTCCTGTCATCGCAACGATGTGGACGCGGTGGGTGACCGTGTCGACGATGTACGTAACCGATCCCCGTGAGGAGCCAGTTGGATGTCGGACTTCGTGTTCCCCGCACCGAGTTCGGCTCCAGCCGTCCCACTCGCCCTGAGCTCGTCGGACGTGGAGCTGACCCACGCGGAGCTGGGCCGGGCGGTCGCGGCCGTGGCCGACGGCGAGCACACGATGGTCGACGGCGTGGTCACGCCGTACCATCTGGTGCTCGCCTGGTCACGGCTTTCCGTTGCCCCGCAGTCCTTTGACGGCGGGACGGCCTTGCTCGCCACCGAGGATCTCGACGCGGTCGCCGCCGGGGCGCTGTCCGTCGTCCGGGCCGGCGGCCGGGTCCACTGCGCCGCGTCGCTGCGCGCCGCTGACGTGTTGGCGGATCTCCTTGCCGTCCAGGCCACGGATCTCGTTGCCGGCGCGCCTTTGCTGCACATGCTTCGCCGCGCCCTGGAGTCGGAGCTGGTGGCCGGTCCACTCTCCGTCTTCGCCGTTTTCGAGGGCCTGCAACGCAGTGACGACCATTCCCGCCAGGAACGCCGAACCCTGTTGCCCGCCTTGTATTCCCGCCTCGGCGGCCGGCTGCTGAGTATCCACTGCGTTGGCGAGCCCCTGGACCCCGAGACGGCGTTGTTCTTCAGCCGCGCCGGTCTGCTGATCCGTGAGGGCTTCGGGTGAGAAAACCGTTGGGCCGTGCACCGACCGCGATGGTATACAGCGGTCGTGGAAACCCCGCTTGCCTTCCCTGACCTGCTGCGACTGATCGACGAACGGTCGGCCGCGTTCCGGGCCGCCATCGCCGCCGCGCCCGATCTCGGCGTCACGGTGCCGACCTGTCCCGAGTGGACGCTGCTCGATCTGGTGCACCACATGGGCCAGGGACGGCGTTTCTGGGCCGGGATCGTCGCCGCCGGGCCGTCGGACGTCCGGCCGGCGCGGCCCGAGGTGGAGGTCCCGCACGAGCGTGAGGCCATGCTGGCCTGGTTGGCCGATGCGGCGGAGCAGCTGCTGGCCGCCCTGCGGGAGGCCGGTCCGGACGCCGGGTGTTGGTCGTGGTGGGGCACCTCGCAGTCGCCGCGGACCGCCGGCGCCGTCGCCCGGCACCAGGTCCAGGAGATCTCGCTGCACACCTACGACGCCCAGCTCACCATCGGCGCCGCCCAGCCCTTGCCGGACGAGGTCGCCCTCGACGGCGTCGACGAGTTCCTGGTCACCTGCGTCTCGACCGCCGACGCCTGGCCCCACGACGCCGCCGACATCGACTACCACGTCACCGATGGCCCCTCTTGGCGCGTCAAGCTCTCCTCCGCCGGCGCCCGCGTCACCACAGCGGACAAGCCGGCCGACGCCGCCGCGACAGCCACGGCCAGCGACCTGGTCCTGGCCTTCTACGGCCGTGTTTCCATGGACGCCCTGAAGCTCGACGGCGATCCCACCATCTTCGACCAGCTCATCGCCTGGGAGCCGTAACTAGCACGCCGAGTAGTGCTGGGTCTCGCTGGCGGCCAGAAACGGCTTGACGGAGCCGATCCAGCGGGCGAAGGCGGGGCTGCCGCGGAAGCCGTCGACGTGGGCCTCCAGGGACGACCAGGCGATGGTGACGACGAATCGGTCGGGCTGCTCGACGCCCCGCAGGACCTGGGCCGACAGGCAACCGGGGTCCGCGCGGACGTGAGTGATGCCGGCGGTGATGGCCTGCCCGAGGTCGTCGGCCCGGTCGGGGAGCGCGGTGAGCACGGCGATCTCGGTGATCATTGGTCGACCTCCACGGGCAGGTCGGTGCGGGCGCTCCACTCGTTCCACGAGCCGTCATAGTTGGCGACGTGAGGGTAGCCGGCGACGGCCAGTCCGAAGTGGACGGACGCGGCGGCGACGCCTCCGTTGCAGTAGGCCACGATCGGGCGGTCCGGGGCGAGCCCGGCGTCGGCGAAGATGCCGGCCAGCTCAGTGGACGAGAGCCAGGTGCCGGTGGAGAGGTCGACGAGGTCCTCACGGGGAATGTTGATCGCGCCCGGGATGTGCCCGGCCCGGTTGCCCGGGCGCACGACCGCGCCGGTGTACTGGCCGGGATCGCGGGCGTC
This sequence comes from Kutzneria sp. NPDC051319, assembly GCF_040682195.1. Classification (NCBI taxonomy): domain Bacteria; kingdom Bacillati; phylum Actinomycetota; class Actinomycetes; order Pseudonocardiales; family Pseudonocardiaceae; genus Kutzneria; species Kutzneria sp. NPDC051319. The sequence goes on from NZ_JBFBAM010000004.1 coordinate 178,405, forward strand.
GACGATGGTTGTCCGGTGGTCGGCCATGGCCGAGACGACGTCGGGCGCGGTGGCCCGCAGCGACGGCTGTGCCCGGGCGGTGAAGGTTGCCGGCGCGAGGGAGGGGATCTCGCCGTTCACGGGCCGGTTTTCGCGTTGCCACTTGGCAAAGCCGCCGTTGAGCACGGCAACGCGAGTGTGGCCGTAGTAGCGCAGCGCCCACCACAGACGGGTGGCGAAGGTCGACGCGGGATGCGTGTCGTAGGCGACCACCAGGTGCTCGTCGCCGATACCGGCCCGTTCCATCGCCGCCGTGAACTGCTCGGCGGTCGCGACCTGCACGGCGATCTCGTCGTCCGGATCGACGATGTCCTTTGTCCAGTCGAGATAGACGGCGCCGGGGATGTGCGCCGCCGCGTACTCGTCGTACGCGCCCTCGTAGCCGAGCCCGGCCGCCGCCGGCGCGCCCGGCGTCGGCACCGGCGGCACCGAGCCGCGAATGTCGACCACGCGCACTTCACCGTCGTCGAGGTGGTCGTGGAGCCAGTCCGTCTCCACGAGAAAGTCGCCGCGATCGGCCATGGTGGTGCCTCCCTGTCACTCTAATAGACCGTACGGTACATTCGAATCGGAGGTGCGGCATGGCGGTCACGTCAAAGGGGCAGCGAACCAGGGACGGACTGGTCGCGGCCGCGGCGAAGCTGATGCACGAGCGAGGCATGGCCGCGACCGCGCTGGGCGACGTCCTCAGGGCCAGCGGCACCGGGAAATCCCAGCTGTACCAGCACTTCGACAGCAAGGGCGACCTGTGCGCCGCCGTGCTGGAACACCAGCTGGCCGTAGTGCTCAGAGCCCAGCCGTCCTTGGCCGACGACTCATGCGCCGACCTCGGCCGGTGGCGGGCCGATCTCCTGACCGCCAACGAACGCGCCGGCTTCGGCGGCTGCCCACTCGGCTCCTTCGCCGGCCAGGTCGGCGAGATCGAGCCCCTGCGCCTGCTCTACGCCGACCTCTTCGCCCGCTGGCAGGCCGCCATCGCCGCCTTGGTCGCACGGGCCCAACAGGCCGGTCAGGTCCCCGCCGACCGCGACCCCTCGGAGACTGCGTTGATCCTGCTCGGCGCCATGCAGGGCGGCACCGCCCTGTCCCACATCCACCGCGACCCACGCCCGCTGATCAGCGCCCTGGACGCCGCTTTCCGCGCTATCGGGGCCGGCTGACGGCCAAGGCCCCGGCGGTGTCCAAGCGCCAGCCGCTGTCGTAGGCCTCGGCGAAACCCGAGCCGAGGGCGTCCTGAGCCTGGCGCGTCAGGGCGTTGACCTGGGGATCGGTGGGGTCGTGGGCACCGCGCAGGCGGGCGGCGGCGCCGAGGATGGTGGCGACGTCGAGGAACTGCCCGGACGACGCCGCGAGGCCGGCGACGGTGACGGCGACCGTGGCGACGACAGGCATGTCCATGGCGCCGACGGCGGCGGCGTAAGCCCTCAGCACGGCCTCAGAAGCGCCCGGGAGGTCGCCGAGGGCGAGGCGGAGCTGGGCCCGGACGGTGCTGACCAACGCCTGCCCGTGGTCGCGGTCGAATGCGTGCTGTGCGGACAAGCGGGCCTCGGCGGAGGCGACCAGTTCGCCCGCCAGCGCCAGTTCTCCGAGCCGCACCCGGAAACCGGCCTCCCGGGTGTCGAGCAGGATCGCGGTGAAGGCCGAGCCGGCCGCGTGGTCCCGGGTGGCGGCGATCAGCTCGGTCGCCCGTGTGGTGTGCCCGAGCCGCAGGTGCAGGTCGATCAGGCGGAGGTCGATGAAGATCTCGTCGCTGAGGCTGAGCGACCCGAATTCACGGGCGAGGCGCTTGGCCTCGGTCAGATCGGCCAGCGCCCCGTCGAGATCGCCGTCGTACTGGCGCAGCAGGGCCCGCATCGGCAGGGCGCTGGCCAACCCCCATCGGTCGCCGGCCTCGGTGAAGCGGTCCAGGGCGGCGGCCACGTCCTCGCGCACCCGGTCGAGCCGGCCGTCGTTCTCCTCGGCCCGCGCCCGGAACAAGCGGGCCAGCCCGGCGAGCCACCCGTCCGGGCCGTCGATCACGCCCTGGATGACCGCCCGAGACGCCTCGGTGTCCTCCAGAAAGGCCAGCCGCAGCACGGTCAGCGCGCCGCCGAAGCCCGGCAGCCCGGGATGGCCCAGCAGCCGGTCGGTGAGGGCACGCAGGTTCTCGCGCCGGTCGTTGACCAGGTCGTTGGCCAGCGCGCTCGGGGTGGCGGTGGCGTGGAGCAGCATCCCCTCGGCGACGTCGCTCGGACGCTCGGTCGGCACCGCGACCGCCTGCCCCAGCCAGTATGCGGCGTCGCTGTCGCGGCCGAACATCTGCCAGTACCAAGCCAGATTCACCGCGAGCCCGACCGCGCCGTCGGCGTCGGCGATGTCGCAGAGGTGACGCAGCGCGGCGAGCACGTTGTCGTACTCGGCCCGCAGTACTCGAAGGGCTTCGAGCTGATCGGGGCCACGCAGCAGCGGATCGTTGCGGGCGACCAGCTCGACGAAGTACCGGGCGGCCCGGTCCCGCACCTCGGGGCCCAGGTTCTCCTGCCCGTACTCCCGGATCGTCTCCAGCATCCGGTACCGGCCCGTGTCCGGGTTGAGCTGGAGCAACGACCGGTCGACCAGGTCCGCGAGCTGCTCACGGACGTCGCCCATGGCGCAGACCGCGGCGGCCGAGGCTGGCGTGATTCCGCCCGGCAGCACGGAAATCCGCTCCGCGACGAACCGCGCATCCTCGTCCAGCAGGTCCCAGCTCCACGCGATGACCGCACGCAGCGTGCGATGCCGTGGGAAGGCGGTCCGGCTGCCGGTGGTCAGCAGACGGAACCGGTCCGACAGCCCGGCGGCGAGGTCGGCCAGCGTGAGCGTGCGCAGTCGAGCCGCGGCAAGTTCCAACGCCAGCGGCAGGCCGTCGAGGTCGCGGACGATGCGCAGCACCTCGCCTAGGTTGTGCTCGTCCAGGGCGAACCCGGGCCGCACGGCCGCCGCCCGCTCGGTGAACAGCCGTACCGACGCGGTCCGCCGGGCTTGCTCGACGTCGGCGGCCGGCGCAGGCAGGGGGAGCGGCCCGAGCGGAACCAGCGCCTCGCCGTCGATGGACAGCGACTCCCGGCTGGTGGCCAGCACCCGCAGCCCCGCGCAGCGAGCCAACAACGCCGAGAGCAGATGGGCCACGGCGTCGATCAGATGCTCGCAGTTGTCCACCAGCAGCAGGCTTTCCCGCCCACTCAACTGCTCGACCAGCACGTCCAACTCGCTACGCGGCGTGCCTTCGAACAACGCCGTGCCGCGCAGCCCGATCGCCGCCAACAGCGCCGCACCGACCTTGGCCGGCTCGGTCACCGAGGAGAGGTCGATCATCCAAGCGCCCTCGCGCCGGCGAGCGGCCTCCACGGCCAGGCGGGTCTTGCCGGCGCCGCCCGGCCCAAGCACGGTGACCAGCCGTCCGGCAGCGAGCAGTGCGTCAATCCGGGCCAGGTCGTCCTCACGGCCGATGAAGCTGGTCAGCGGCGCGGGCAGGTTGCTCGGAGCGGTCGGCACGACCGGCTCGGCCCGCAGCAGCCGCAGGTGCCGCTCGCGCAGGGCGGCCCCGGGGTCGGTGCCGAGCTCGTCGGCCAGGGCTTCGCGGATTCGCTCGTACGAAGCGAGGGCCTCGGCCTGCCGTCCCTGGGCGGCCAGGGCGTCCATGAGCAACGCGGCGGCGCGCTCGTGCAGGGGATGGTCGGCCAGCAACGCGGTCAGCCGGGTCGCGGCCGCGTCGGCCCGACCCAGCGCCAACTCGGCGCCGGCGAGGTCGGCGACGGCCTCGATCGACACCTGGGCCAGCCGGGTCGCGGCGGCCGGTGCCACCGCGGCGACCGTCGCGGGCTCGACGCCGGGGCTGTCGCCCCACAGCTTTGCGGCCTCGCCCAGCACGTCAGCGGCGTCGTGGGCCCCGGCGCGCAGGCGCTCACGGCCGTCAGCCGCGAGCTGCTCGAACCGCAGCGCGTCCACGTCCTCCACGGCCAGCCGATAACCGCCCGCGACCTGCGTGACGTCATCGGCGGAGCCGAGGGTCCGGCGCAACCGGGAGACCAGGGCCTGGAGCGCGTGCGGCGGGTCGGCCGGCGGATCCTCGGCCCAGATCGCGTCGATCAGCACGCTCGGCTCGACCGCGCGCCCGCCGGCCAGCGCCAGCCGCACGACCAGACCCTGCAACCGGGCGCCGGGAACGGGCAGGTCGACGCCGCTGCGCGACGCCCGAAAGGCGCCGAGCAGCGTGACCCGAAGCCCGTTCATGCCCCGATCTTCGCGCACGCCTCACATCGGGGCTCGGCCGGTGTGAGCCCCGTGCCCGCGCCGTGTGAGCGGACCCCGCCAGTGTTGCCCCTGCCCGGACGGACCGGGCGCCGAAGGGAGCAACTGCATGAAGGCGGTCGAGTTCAGCCGGTTCGGGGGTCCCGAGGTGCTCCAGATCGTGGACCTGCCCGATCCGCACCCGGGTCCCGGCCAGGTCCGGATCCGCGTGCGGGCGGCCGGCGTCAACGCGAGCGACTGGAAGAAGCGCCAGGGCCTGATGGACCAGGAGCTGCCGCAGACCCTGGGCCACGAGGCGGCCGGCATCGTCGACGAGCTCGGCGAGGGCGTCTCGGCCGTCGCGGTCGGGGACGCCGTGTTCGGGTTCTCGGTTATGAGCGGCGCCCAGGCCGAGCTGACGGTGCTGTCCCACTACGCCCCCATGCCGCCGACCCTCGGCTTCGCCGAGGCCGCCGCCCTGCCGGCCGCCATCGAGACGGCGGCGCGGGCCCTCGACCAGCTGGGCGTCGAGAACGGCGTCACGGTGCTGGTCAACGGCGCCTCCGGCAGCGTCGGCAGCGCCGCCGTGCAGCTGGCCGTCGTTCGCGGCGCCCGCGTGATCGGCACCGGCAGCCCGGTCAGCCATGACTTGCTGCGCTCGCTCGGGGCCGAACCCATTGCCTACGGCGACGGCATGGCGGAGCGGGTCCGCGCGCTCGGCGGCGTCGACCTCGCGCTCGATGTGGCCGGCAGCGGCGTGTTGCCGGAGCTCATCGGCCTCACCGCCGGCGCGGAGCACGTGATCACCATCGCCGACTTCTCCGGCGCGCAACGGCATGGCGTTCGGTTCAGCCGAGGCGATTCCGGCCGTGCGCTGCACGTGCTCGGCCAGATCGGCGAACTGATCGAGTCCGGCCGGTTCACCCTGCCCGTCGGCCGGACGTTTCCGCTGACCGAGGTGGCCCAGGCGCATCGCGTCGGCGAGGCCGGCCTGGTGCGAGGAAAGCTGGTGCTGCTGCCATGAACCGCTGGCTCGCCCTCGTGGTTCTCAGCCTCGCCCAGCTGATGGACATCCTCGACTCGACCATCGTGAACATCGCTTTGCCCACGGCGCAACGGGATCTGGGCTTTCCCGCCGACTACCGGCAGTGGGTGCTGACCGGCTACGCGCTCGCGTTCGGCAGCCTGCTGCTGCTCGGCGGCCGGCTGTCGGACTTCTTCGGACGCAAGCGGCTGTTCCTGATCGGCGTCGGCGGATTCGCGGTCGCCTCGGCCTTCGGCGGCGCGGCCGGGGACTTCTCGATGCTGTTGGCCGCCCGCATCGGCCAGGGCGTGTTCGCCGCGATGCTCGCGCCGGCGGCGTTGTCGCTGCTGTCGGTCACTTTCGCCGACGACGCCAAGGAACGCGGTCGGGCGTTCGGGATCTTCGGCGCGATCTCCGGCGCCGGCGGGGCCCTCGGTCTGCTGCTCGGCGGCGTCCTCACCCAGGGGCTGTCGTGGCGGTGGTGCCTCTACGTCAACCTGATCATCGCAGCGGTCGCTTTTGTCGGTGGGATGGTGTTTCTGCGCGACGGCGATCGGCCGGAGCGGCGTCGGCCCGACCTCGCCGGCACCATCGCCGTGGTGCTCGGCCTGATCGGCATCGTCTACGGCCTGGGCACCGCCGAGGCCCACGGCTGGCAGGACGTTCGCACGTTCGGCCCGGTGGTCGTGGGCGCGCTGCTCCTCGTCGCCTTCGTGCTGATCGAACGCCGGACCGAGTTTCCGTTGCTGCCGCTGCGAGTTGTCCTGGACCGCGTCCGCGGGGCCGCGTACCTGTCGCTCGCGATCTCCGGGACCGGGATGTTCGCGGTGTTCCTGTTCCTCACCTACTACCTGGCCAACACGCTGGGATACACGCCGTTGGAGACAGGTTTCGCGTTCCTCCCGATGATCGGCTCGGTGATGCTCGGAGCGGTCTTCTCCGGGGCGGTTCTGTTGCCCCGCACCGGACCCCGGCCGCTGGTCCCGATCGGCTGCGTGCTCGCGGCCATCGGCATGGCCCTGCTGACCGGCATCGGGACCTACTCCACCTACGCCGGATCCGTCCTGCCGGCCCTGCTCGTCACCGGCATCGGCTTCGGGCTGATCTTCGGCCCGGTGCAGAACGCGGCGACCAGCGGAGTTCGCTCGCACGACGCCGGCGTGGCCTCCGCCCTCGTGACCACCGCCCAGCAGATCGGCGGCTCCATCGGCACCGCCGTCTTCAGTTCCCTTGCCACGACGGCAATCGGCCAGTGCCTCTCGGCGCACCCGGGGGCCACCGCCGCGGCCACTCTGGCCGGCTACCACCTCGTGTTCTGGATCGCCGCCGCCGTCTTCCTCGGCAGCGCCTTGGTGGCCGGCCTGCTCTTCCGTAGCGGCCCACTGCCGATCTCGTCCGAAGTCCTTGTCTCCGCCTGAAGTCAGGAACACTCCCATGACGATCACCCTTCGCGCCGGCTGCACGGTCATGTTCACCGGTGACTCGATCACCGACTGCTTTCGACTGGAGACCGAGGAGAGCCTCGGCTACGGCTACCCGCTGCGCATCGCCGGCGAGTGGGGGCTGCGGCACCCGGACCGGCCCGTGACGTGGCTGAACAGCGGCTACCGTGGCAACCGCGTGGCCGACCTCGAAAACCGTTGGGCCGCCGACGTTCTCGCCGCCCGGCCGGATGTCGTGTCCATCCTGGTCGGGGTCAACGACATGGGCTGGCACACCTTGGATCCCGACGGGCACAAGATTCCCGTGGAGGACTTCGAGGCCGGCTACGACCGCCTGCTCGCGCCGTTGGCCGAGGCCGGCACGGAGCTCGTCCTCATCGAGCCTTTCCTGCTGCCGACCGGCGGAGTCATGCGCGCCGGCCGCAATTCCGTGCTCATCGGCGAGGCGGAGCGCAAGGAGTGGCGAGCCGACCTCGATCCCAAGATCCAGGCCGTACGCCGATTGGCCCGCCGGTACGACGCCCATCTCCTGGCGGCCGACGGAATGTTCGCCGAACTGGCCGCCGGCACCGGTTCCGAGCACTGGGCCGCCGACGGCATCCACCCCACGCCGGCCGGCCACGCCGCACTGGCCACCGCCTGGCTGCGCCTGGTCGCGTGATCAAAGCGCGAGCGATCCGCCTCTCATCGCCAGCGGCGCCCTGCGCCGGCCTGGGGCTGGGCGCGGCCGGATCACGGCGCGTCGACCCTGTCGTACGGGCGGTCGGTGGGGGAGACTGCGCCGATGGAGAGAGTCACCGGCATCGGCGGGGTTTTCCTTCGGGCGCGGGACGGCGAGGCCCTGCGGGCCTGGTACGCCGAGCATCTCGGCGTCGACATGGGCGAGTGGGGCGGCAAGCAGTTCGCGTGGACCCCGGGCGGCTCGACGACGTGGGCGATCTTCGACGCCGACGCCGAGCACCTGGGCGAGCCCACCCAGTCCTCCATGGTCAACTACCGGGTGGCCGACCTGGACGCCATGCTGGCCCAGCTGCGCACGGCCGGCGTGACCGTGTCCGACGAGGTCAGCGACACCGACTACGGCCGCTTCGGCTGGGCCCACGACATCGAGGGCAACAAGTTCGAGCTGTGGCAGCCGCCGGCCGGCGAATGATCCCTTCCGCCCCAGTATTTCGACCGTAGTTCAGCAGAAAACCACTCACAGGATTGTGGACATTCGGCCGGTCCCGGGAACCTGGGACTGCCGATTGCCCTCTACCTGGGAGAGGTTTCGTGAGCGAATCGCGTACACGCCGTGGCTTGGTCCTGTTATTCGGACCGATGCTGGCGGCGGCCGCACTGAGTGCGGCGCCGGCCGACGCCGCGGCCGCGGACACCGTCCGCGTCAACGAGGTCGTGACCACCGGCTCCGTCAACGACTCGATCGAGCTGTACAACACCGGCTCGGCTGCGGTGGACATCTCGGGCTGGATCCTCAAGGACGACAAGGACAGCTCCAAGTACAAGATCGCCACGGGAACGAGCCTGGCCGCCGGCGCGGCGAAGGCGTTCGACGTGCACAGCGCGTTCGGGTTGGGGGACAGCGACAAGGCCCGCCTGTACCGGGCCGACGGCAGCACGCTGGTGGACAGCGTCAGCTGGAGCACGAAGTCCGATCCGTCCTGGTCACGGTGCCCGGACGGCGCGGGCGCGCTGAAGTCGGCGGCCGTGACCCTTGGCGCGCCGAACAGTTGCGGCACGACCACCGGCCCGGTGTCCTGGCCCGGCAGCGGCGCCGTGTCGACGGCCGACGCGGCCAACGTCTTCGGCGAGGACCTCAGCGGCCTGTACCAGGAGGGCGGCGTGCTGTGGGCCGCACAGAACTCCGGCAAGCTGTGGCGGTTGGTGCGCAACGGGTCGAACTGGACCCCGGACACCGCCAACGGCTGGTCCAAGGGCAAGTCGGTGCACTACACCAACGGCTCCGGCACTCCCGATGACGAAGGCGTGACCCTCACCGGATCCGGTTCCGCCGGCGGCGTTTTCGTCTCCACCGAGCGCGACGGCGACGCCTCCGGCACCAGCCGCACCTCGGTGCTTCGGTACGACGTCAGCGGAACGGGCACCTCCTTGACCGCCACCCGGGAGTGGAACCTCACCAAGGACCTGCCGCCGGTCGACCCCAACCTCGGTTTCGAGGGCATCACCTGGATCTCCGACGACACCCTCACCGCCGCCGGTTTCGCCGACGCCTCAACGGGTTCCGCCTACACCCCGAGCCACTACGGCAGCCACACCGGCGGCGTGTTCTTCGTCAGCGTCGAGGGTACCGGCATGATCTACGGCTATGTCTTGCAGGACAACGGATCCTTCACCCGGATCGCGTCCGTCAGCAGCGGCATGAGCGCCGTCATGGAGCTCCAGTGGGAGCCCCAGGCCTCGCGCCTGTGGGTCGTGTGTGACAACACCTGCGACGGCCAGCACCGCACCATGAAGATCAACGCCGCCGGGGCCTTCGCCCCCGCCGCCGTCTACAACCGGCCCAGCGGCATGTCCAACTACAACAACGAGGGCTTCTCCGTCGCCGGCGCCGACGAGTGCGTCAGCGGCAGCAAGCCCGTCTACTGGTCCGACGACGGCAACGACGGCGGCCACGCCCTGCGCCGCGGCACCATCACCTGCTGAACCCCCGCGAGTCCCGCTCTCCGGCACACCGAAATACGGTTTCCGGCAGAGCGGGACTCGCCTCGGTCGGTCAGTACGGCCAGCCCGGGACGTTCAGGCGAATGCTGTACAGGCCGTAGTTTCCGGTGTCGCCGCCGCTCGACGGGCTGCCGGAGGTGATGTACAGGGTGTGGCCGTCGGGACCGCCGAAGGCGGCGTTGGTGGTGTTCTGTCCGGCGCTGATGGTGCCCAGAGCCTTGCCGGCCGGGGAGAAGACGTGGATCTTCCCGTCGCCGAAGGTGGCCTGGTAGACGTTGCCGGCGCAGTCGACCGTGCCGCCGTCGGTGCCGCCCAGTGCCACGAAGTCGCTGCGGGCGCCGGTGCTGCCGTCGGCGTTGACCGGGTACTTGTAGATCTTGCCGGTGGCATTGCCGCCGACGTACAGGGTGCGGCCGTCGGGCGAGAGCTCGATGCCGTTGGGCTCGCTGATGGAGTCGTCGATCAGTGACACCACACCGTTGCGCACGCGGAAGACGTCGGTGTGGCCCGACATCTGGTCCGGACGGTCGGCCCGCTGGAAGTCGGGGTCGGTGAAGTACACGGTGCCGTCGGCCCCGACGGTGACGTCGTTGGGCGAGTTGAACTGGTGGCCCTGGTAGCTGGCGGCCAGGGTGCTGCGCTGCTTGGTCGCGAGGTCGTAGACGGACACGCTGCGCTGGTCGTGGGTGGCGGCGATGACGGATTTTCCGTCCCGGCTCAGGGAAAGGCCGTTGCTGCCGGAGTTGGTGACGAAGGTGACGAAGGTGACGAAGGCGCTGGTGGCCGGCGTGAAGCGGAGAATGTCCGACGGCTGCACGTTCTGCGCGCCGGCGCCGTCGTGCATGTCGGTCAGCAGCAGGGTTTGGCTGGCGGCGTCCCAGACCGGGCCCTCAAGGAAGTTGTAGCCGTCCTTGATCTTCGTGGCGGTCGGGTTCGGCGTGGGCAGCGGGTTGTCGAAGGGGCCGCTCGGGCAGGGGCCACCGGTCGGCGGGGTGCCGGTGGTGGGCAGGGTCCACTGCTGGTTGGCGCCGCCGCCGCAGGTCCAGATCTGCAACAGGGTGCCGTCGGCGCTGCTGACGCCGGTGGCGTCGAGGCACTTGCCCGAGCCGGCGTTGACCAGCCGGCCGCCCGACGCCGTCCACCGCTGCGCGCCGGTGCCGTTGCAGTCGTAGATCTGCACCTTGGCCCCGTTGAGGGTGGACGCGCCGGAGACGTCCAGGCACTTGCCCAGGGCCCGGATCGTGCCGTCGTCGCCGGCGGTCCACTGCTGGGCCGTGCCGCCGTTGCACGACCACAGCTGCACCCGGGTGCCGTTGGCGCCGGCGCCGCCGGCGACGTCGACGCATTTGCCGCCGATGCCCGTGATCGTTCCGGTCGCCGCCTGGGCGGACGGGGCGCCGATCGCGGCGGCGGCGAGCACCGCCGCGACGGCGAGAAGTCTGGTGACGTGGCGAGTCTTCATTGGCCTTCCACGGTTGGCAGGGGTTCGTGGTCCGCCTCGCCGTGGCGGCTCGCCGAGACAGATTCCTGTCTACACGACGAATCGCCTGTTTCAATTGTTACTACTCAGCTGGGCCTGACGATCTGCTGCAACGCCCAGTGATTGCCGTCCGGGTCGTCGAACTGGACGAACCGGCCCCAGGCCAGGTCCTCCACCTCGCTGACGTCGGCGCCGCGCGAGACCAGCTCGGCGCGGACCTTGTCGGCGTCGTCGACCACGGCCTGCAGCCCCTTCACCGTGCCGGGCTCGGCGGTGGTCAGGCCCTTGCCGAAGGCGATCGAGCAGGCCGAGCCGGGCGGGGTCAGCTGCACGAAGCGGATCTCGTCGCTGACCGTGTGGTCGTGGTCGAGGGTGAAGCCGATCTTGTCGACATAGAAGTCCCGCGCCCGGTCCACATCGGACACCGGCAGGATCACGAGCTCGATTCTGATCTCCATGGACACCACCCTAGGCGTCATTGCGGACAGGTTCTGTCCTCAATGACATTGCTCGTGCAACGCCTTCGTGACCAGCGGGAACAGGACGGGCATGAGCACACGGTCCGGGCCGCCCTGGTAGGCCTTCTCGTTCGACGGAACTCCGCTCGGCCGGGCCTGGCCCTCGGGCCGGCCCGGCCCCATATCCGACTCCCGCGACGACCCGGCCGCTGCCGCGACGCCTTCGACCGGGACGCCACCGCCGAGGTGGTCGAGCGGCACGGCCCGATCGTCTGACCCGTCCGGGTAGCTCCTTGACCCTCCTGTAACAGGAGGGCCGATGATGCGTTCATGGCGGTCCTCCTGTCCATCGGCGACTTCTCGCGGATGACCTATCTCAGCGTCAAGGCGCTGCGGCACTACCACGACCTCGGCCTGCTGGTGCCGGCCGAGGTCGACCCCGGCACGGGGTACCGGCTGTACGAGCCGGGCCAGGCCGGAACGGCGCAGGCGATCCGGCGGTTCCGGGATCTGGGCATGCCGCTGGACGAGGTCGGGGCGGTGCTGGCCGCCCCGGACGTCACGGCGCGCAACGAGCTGATCGCCGCCCATCTGCGTCGGGTGGAGCGGCAGCTGGAACGGACACAGGCCGCGGTGAGCTCGCTGCGGCTGCTGCTGGAGCGGCAGCCGCAGCCCATCGAAGTCGAGTGCCGCTCGGTCCCGGCCGTCCCGGTCCTGGCCATCAGGGACCGCATCTCGATGGACGACAGCGAGCAGTGGTGGGCCGAGGCCTTCGACCGCCTGCACGCGGCCGTGGGCGAGCACCGGGCCGGGCCGGACGGCTGCCTCTACCACGAGGAGTTCTTCGCCGAGGACATCGGCGACGTGCTGGCCTACGTCCCGGTCCTGGGCAATCCCGCCGGGCGCGGCGCCGTCGAGGCCGTCCTGCTCCCCGCCGCGGACCTGGCCGTCACCCTGCACCGGGGGCCGTTCGGCGAGCTGGACCAGACCTACAGCGCCCTGGGCACGTACGTGGCCCAGCGCGAGATCGGCGCCGACGGCCCGATCCGGGAGACCTATCTGATCACCACCGGCGACGAGTCGCGGCACCGCACCGAGGTCTGCTGGCCCGTCGCCTCTCTTACCGATTAGGAGCACCACAATGAGCAGCACCGTCTACGCGATCACCTTCGACTGCGGCGACGCGGCCGAGCTGGCCGAGTTCTGGGCCCGGGTCACCGACCGCAAGGTCGACGCCGGCGGATCGGCCACCTTCGCCTCCGTCGGCGTCCAGGACGAGCAGCCCGGTCCGCCTCGGATGATGTTCTTCACGGTTCCGGAGGGAAAGTCGGCGAAGAACCGGCTGCACCTCGACCTGATGACGTCCGACCTGGACGCCGAGGCCGAGCGCCTGGTGTCGATCGGCGCGACCAGGGGCGCCGAGTTCGAGGAGTTCGGCGCGCACTGGATCACCCTCACCGATCCCGAGGGCAACGAGTTCGACCTCGTCTCGGGCTGACCGGGCGCGCGGGCCCGCCACCATGACGCGCATCACGCAACGCTGTCGTGGCGGCCGGGAACACACCGGGCATGACGACCAACAAGCTGACCATGACCCTCGCCATGACGGCCGCGCTCGGCGTGTTCGCCGTGGGCGGCGCGATGGCCTTCGCCGCCGTGCCGGGCTCGACCCCCACGCCGGCCGCCGGTTCCCAGGCGCTGCAGAGCCCCCTCACCGGTGACGCGAAGATCGCTCAGGACTGCCTCGGCACCGCCGGCGACGTGGCCAACAAGGCCTCGTGGCGCCCCGGCGCCCGGATCAACCTCGACGCCAACCACGGCTTCCTCGTGATCCGCGACGACAAGAACGCCGCCGTGTGCGTGATCGAGGACGGCAAGGGCACCGGCCTGATGGGCGGTGTGATCGACAACCACGGCTACGGCAAGCTCACCGCCCAGCGTCCGTTCGACTACCTGACGTCCATGAACTACGCGCACCAGTCCGTCCACTTCGGAATCGCCGCCACCGACGTCACCGGCGTCACCCTGGTGGGCCCGAACAAGTCCGAGGCGGCCGCCGTGGTCAAGGACGGCACCTTCGCCGTGCTGGCCAAGGACGCCGAGAACAGCAACGCGTCCACCACGAACCACATTCGAGTGACCCTCGCCAACGGCGGCGTCGTTTCCGGCCCGTTCCGCGGCTAGGATGAGACTCCGGCCGTCTTCGGGGGCGGCCGGGGGTCTCGTCCCGCGCGGCGATGCGGTTGAGAACTGACGCAACGCTGGCGGGCCGGCCGGGAACATACCCGGTGTGACGACGGCTGGAGAGTACGTGCGACTGGTGGAGACGCCTGACTGGGGCGATCCGCCGCCGTGTGATGACCAGACGCTGTGGGAGCGCGCGGCGCGCGGTGACCGTGCGGCCTTCGGCGAGCTGTACCAGCGGCACGCCGAGGCCGTGTGGAACTACGCCTACCGGCTGACCGGCTCCTGGTCGACCGCCGAGGACCTCACGTCGTCGACCTTTCTCGCCGCGTGGCGCAAGCTGGGCGACATGACCCTGGTCAACTCCAGCGCCCGGCCGTGGCTGTACACCGTGGCCAGCAACCTGGCCCGCCACGAGTTCCGCCGCGCCGGCCGGTTCTCGCGGGTGCTGACCCGGGTCCCGCTCAACGACACCGCCCGCGACCACGCCGACGAGGTCGCCGCCCAGATCGACGCCGACCGCCGGCTCCGGGTCGTGCTCGACGCCGTCGACAAGCTGCCCAAGGGCGAGCGCCAGGCCGTCGAGCTCTGCCTGCTCGGCGAGCTGTCCACCGCCGAGACCGCCGAGGTGCTCGGCATCGCCGAAGTCAGTGTGCGGGCTCGGGTCTCCCGGGCCCGCAGCCGCCTGCGTGGCCTGCTGGGCGGCATGGGTCTTGAGGAGGAGGGCCGATGAACGAGACTCCCGAGCTTCCGGAGCGGCGTCAGATGCCCGAGGCCTTGCGTGACCGCCTCTGGTCCGAGCAGATCGAGCCTCAGCTCGCCACCCGGAGCCGTTCCCTGCGCGCCCCCTTCGCCGTCGCCGCCTCCGTCGTCGTGCTCGCCGCCGCCGTCGCCGTCGCCTTCACCCAGCTCCGTGGCCACGACGCCGAGGTCGCCTCCGGCCAGTCCCCCCTCGTCCGCGAATGCGTCCGCAGCGGCAAGAACATGCCCGACCCCACCGCCTGGCGCGCCGGCGCCCGCTTCGACCTCTCCCCCCAGCTCGGCTTCCTCGTCATCCGCACCAATCGCACCGCCGCCGCCTGCACCATCGAGAACGGCCACGGCACCGGCCTCATCGGCGGTGCCCCCGAGGACACCGACCTCTACTCCCAGCTCACCCCCGACCGCCCCTTCGACTACCTCACCTCCATGAACTACGCCAAGGAACACATCCACTTCGGCATCGCCACCCACGACGTCGCCACCATCGACCTCCTCGGCCCCGACAACTCCGTCTCCCCCGGCGTGGTCGGCGACGGCACCTTCATCGTCCGCGACAACATCGCCGAGGACAGCAGCCAGCCCTCCACCAACTACGTCCGGGCCACCCTCAACAACGGCCGCACCATCCAGGCCCCGCTGAGGAACTAGCGGCTGGTTCATGTGGGGTGTCGATTCTTGAGTGGCGGTGCTTCGGGTGTCCACACCGCGCGGTTGCCCGTCGGTTGGTTGCCAGGTATGGCGACGAGCGATCTCGTTGTTTGATGGCCGGCGGCGGCTCCTTGTAGTTGCCGTTTCCTCGGCTGTTGGTGGCTTCTGAACCGTGGTGGTGCGTCGGGCGTCCGCACCGCGCGGTTGCCGTCTCTGCTTGCACAACAATCATTCTCTCTTCGGCATGCGGTGCTGGAGCGAGGGGGCGCTCGGTGAGTGGGTGAGCGGGTTGCGTTGCGCGGCATCGATTTGGTGGGTGAGTGCGTTTACAGAAGGCTTGGGACGGGCCGAAGGGTGGGGGTCCGATCATGGTGAGGGAGGTGTTGCACGGGAAGTTGGAAAGCGTTTTCCAGCGAAGGGATTGCAGGCCGCACGATCGTGTATAGGTTGGTGTGTAACGGAAGTCGATCACAGAAGGGTAGTAGAATGGGGGTATGTCAGCGAATCCTGAATTCCCTGCCGACACCGAAGGGTGGCAGCACGGCGAACTGGAGCTGTGGCAAGCCGGCGAGGAAGCCGAGAGCCTGTATCGGGCGCTTTACATCCAGCAGTTGGAGCGGGTGTGGGAGGTGTGGGACCGGTCGTGCAGGTCGAAGGAGGACCGGACCTCGATCGTGTCGACAATGGTGATCCGCTGGCGGCTCACCATCAGGGAAGCCCGTGAACGGCTTCGATACGCGGAATTGTTCCACAGCGAGGCGATCCGTGAGGCGGGTCGCGGCGGGGTGTTGGACCGGGAGCATCTGAAGGTCATCCATGAGACGTTGCGGATAGCGCCGGCGGTCGAGCGGGACCGGGTTGAGGCGTCGTTGTTGGAGAACGTCCAGTTCGACGAGGGCGAGTTCAAGAACATCGCGCAGCGGATCCTGTTCCACCTCGACCAGGACGGCAAGGCGCCGGACGACCGGGAGTTGCGGGAGCCGAAGCGGGAGTTCCGCTTCGAACGCAAGCTGGACGGCAGCATGGTGTTCTGGGGAATGCTCGACCAGGAGTACGGGGCGAAGATCGCGGCGATGCTCAGTGCGCTGGCCAAGCCGACCTCGGGCAAGGATCCGCGCACGACGGCGGAGCGGCAGGGGGATGCGTTCGTGGAGATCATCGAGCTGGCCTCCCGCAGTGAAGGCTTGCCGGAGCAGGGCGGTGAGCGGCCGCATCTGACGTTGTCGATGTCGTTCCAGGATTTCATGGACAACACGGGTGTGGCGAAGGTCGAGGGTGGGGGTGTGATGAGCGCGGCGGAAGCCCGCCGGATCGCCTGTGACAGTACGGTGATGCGGCTGGTGCTCGGGGCCGGCAAAGAGATTCTGAATGTGGGGCGGCAGCAGCGCACGGCCCCGAAGGCGATCCGCAAGGCATTGATCGAGCGGGACGGCACCTGCGCGTTCCCCGGCTGCCAGACGGAACCGGCGCGGTGCCACGCCCACCACGTGGTCGAGTGGGCGAACGGAGGACCGACGAGTCTGGACAATATGGTGCTGCTGTGCGGATCCCACCACCGATTGATCCACCACAGTCGGTGGACGGTGAAGATGGTGAACGCCAGGCCGGTGTTCTCCGACGGGCTCGGAGAAACGGCGTAGAGAAGCCAGGCACTGGCCTGCCCGGATGCTGGCTGGTGTCCGGCCGGCGCGGGCACTGCCAACCTCCACGCAAGACGCTGCGACAACAGGGTGACTGCGAGGCAGGTGGGCGGCGAAAACTGGCGACAGGCACGGTCGCACGTGTTGAGCAGCGGCCCGACCATGGCCAAGACCGGCCGCCCGTTATCCCTCGCCCTGGTGACCTGCACGACCGCCGGGCACCTGCGACACCTGCGAGACCGTGCTCAAGCGCGACGGCACGAGCGTGACCACCAACGGCGCCTGCGTGGCCATGGCGGGCAAGTGGTTCGGCCCTACGACGGTGCGACCTGGACGGCGCTGACCACCATGCTCAATGGCTGCTGAGAGCCGAAGTCGAGGCCGGCTCCGAGACAAACTGTTGACGCACACGAGCTTCGCTGCCAGACTGTGGCCATCATGGTTTACTGACTTCGCACCCAGCCCGCGTCCGCGGCCCGCGACCTGAGAGTCGCCGACGGCCCGGCGGGCTTTCCGCATCCCGTTCCTTCCGCGGTAGGTGTCGCATGTCAAATATTTCCTTTCTGCACGCCCATGACCTGGTCAAAACCTATGGTGACCGGCGCGTTCTCGACGGCGTCGGACTGACGGCATCCCCGGGCCAGCGGCTCGGCCTGGTCGGCGACAACGGCGTGGGCAAGTCCACCCTGCTGCGCCTGCTCGCGGGCGACGAAGAGCCCGACGCCGGCACGGTCAGCCGGCCGCCGGACTGTGGATTCCTGTTGCAGGAACTGCCTTTCGGCCCGGACGACACGGTGCGGCACGTCATCGACGACGCGCTGGCCGACATCAGGGCGGCCCGGCGGCGGCTGGACGAGCTGGGTGAGCGGATGACCCGCGACCCCGAGGACGACGAAGTCCTGGCCGAGTACGGCGATGTGCTGGAGTGGGCGCAGGACCACGACCTGTGGGACGCGGACCGCCGCGCGGAGCTGGTGCTGGCCGGGCTCGGACTGTCCGAAGTGGACCCGAGCCGGCGGCTGGCGCAGTTCTCCGGCGGGCAGCGGTCCCGGCTGGGCCTGGCCGCGCTGCTGATCCGGCAGCCCCGGGTGATGCTGCTGGACGAGCCGACCAACCACCTCGACGACGAGGCGGTGACGTTCCTGGAGCAGCAGCTGACCAAGCTGCCGGGCACGGTGGTGGTGGCCTCGCACGATCGTGTCTTCCTGGACGCGGTGTGCACGGACATCCTCGACCTGGACCCGGCCCGCGGCGGGGCGACCCGCTTCGGCGGCGCCTACACCGACTACCTGGCGGCCAAGCGGGCCGAGCGGGCCCGCTGGGAGCAGCAGTACGACCAGGAGCAGACGGAGCTGGCCGAGCTCAAGGAATCGGTGAACGTCACCGCGCGCCAGGTGAACCACCACCGGGCGATGAAGGACAACAACAAGACCGCCTACGACCGGCACGGCGGGCGGGTGCAGAAGCAGATCTCCCGCCGGGTCCGCAACGCCCAGCAGCGGCTGGACGAGCTGACCAGGGCGCAGGTCCGGCGGCCGCCGCAACCGTTGCGGTTCAAGGCGGACCTGACCGGCAACACGCTGCCGGACCAGCTGGCCGTGTCGCTGCGACACGTGCAGCTGCCGGGCCGGCTGCAGCTGGACGAGTTGGACGTCACGACCTCGGCCCGGCTGATGGTGCGGGGCGGCAACGGGGCCGGCAAGTCCACGTTGCTGAAAGTGTTGGCGGGCAAGCTGACTCCGGCCAACGGCGTGGTGCACCGAGCCCGTGGCGTGAGGATCGGCCTGCTGGAGCAGGACGTTGCCTTCGCAGACCAGACGAAGACGCCGCGCCAGATCTACGCGGCGGCGGCCGGAGAGCAAGCGGTCGCGTTGTCCCAACTGGGTCTGCTGGCCGGGAGGGATCTGGACCGGCCGGTGGGGCAGCTGTCGATCGGGCAGCGGCGGCGGCTGGCGCTGGCGGTGCTGATCGCCCGGCCGCCGGAGGTGCTGCTGCTGGACGAGCCGACCAACCACCTGTCCCTCGGCCTGGCCGAGGAACTGGAGCAGGCGCTGCGGTCGGCGCCAGGAGCGGTGGTCATCGCGTCGCACGACCGGTGGCTGCGCAAGACATGGCAGGGCGCCGAACTGGTGCTCGCCGACGGCAAGGTCGCATAACACCTGAGAGAAGGAGGGCCGTGCGGTGATCGCGCGTCGCAGGCCACGTCCGACCGTCCACATCGAACTCAGGAGGCCGCCTTGTCAGCTCAGCTCACCATTCGGAACGTCAGCAAGTCCTTTGCCCACCGGCGTGTGCTCGACGCGGTCTCCGCGACGGTCCGTCCGGGGGAACGTGTGGGTGTCGTCGGCGACAACGGATCCGGCAAGTCCACGCTGCTCCGGCTGATCGCCGGCCAGGAGCGGCCGGACGACGGGGAGATCATCGTCGAGGCGCCGGGCGGGGTCGGGCACCTCGGGCAGGTGCTCGACCTGTCGCCGACGGCCACCGTCGGAGACGCGATCGACGCCGCCCTGACCGAGGTCCGAGAACTGCAAAGGAAAATCCACGAGGCCGAGCAGACCCTGGATGAGGGTGGCCTCGCGGCGTACGGGGATCTGCTCACGGCGCTGGAGATCCGCGACGGCTACCGGGCCGACGCCAAGGTGGCGGCGGCGATGTCCGCGCTGGGCATCGGCCATCTCGATCGCGACCGTCCACTGGGGACGATCTCTGGCGGCCAGCAGGCCCGGCTGGCGCTGGCCGGCGTGCTGTCGGCCGAGCCGGAGCTGCTGCTGCTCGACGAGCCCACCAACCATCTCGACGCGCAGGCGCTGAGCTGGCTGGAGGACCGGCTGCGGGCCCACCGGGGCACGCTGGTCGTGGTCACCCACGACCGGCTGCTGCTGGAACGGGTGGCCACCGCGATCATCGAGGTGGACGGCGACCGCCGCGCGATCACCCGCTACGGCAACGGATACGCCGGCTATCTCGACGAGAAGCGGGCCGCCCGGCAGCGCTGGGAGCAGCAGTACGCCGAGTGGGCCGGGGAGATCGAGCACTGGACGCAGTGGGGCGCGACCACGGCGTATCGCGTCGCACCCGGCCGTGCGATGAAGGACCACAACAAGTGCAAGTACAACGGGGACGGCCAGCGAGTGCAGGCCAGCATCTACACTCGGGTGCGCAGCGCGGCCGAACGCCTCGACCGGCTGCGGGCCGAGCCGGTGCCGAAGCCACCGGATCCGTTGCGGCTCAACGCACCGCTGTCCGGCGGCGTGGCCGAGGGCGCGGTGATCGAGCTGTCCGACGTCCATGTCGCCGGCCGACTGGCGGTCGATCACCTCACGGTGTCGGCCGGTGAGCGGCTGTTCGTCTCGGGGCCGAACGGGGCGGGCAAGTCCACGCTGCTGGCCGTGCTGTCCGGCGAGCTGCGACCGGACACCGGCACGGTGACCCCCAACGGCCGGATCGGTTACCTGCCACAGGAGAACACGGTCCGGCACCCGGAACGCGGCGTGCTGGCGACGTTCGCCCAGGGCCGGGTCGGCACCGCCGACGAGCACGCGGAGCGGCTGATGTCGCTGGGCCTGTTCGCCGAGTCCGACCTGCGCACGCCGGTGGGCTCGCTGTCCATCGGGCAGCAGCGCCGGCTGGCGCTGGCGAGATTGTTGGTGCAGGAGGTGGATGTGCTGCTGCTGGACGAGCCGACCAACCACCTGTCGCTGACGCTGGTGGAGGAGATGGAGGCCGCGCTGGCCGACTACTCCGGTGCGGTTGTCGTCGTCTCGCACGACCGGCTGCTGCGCAACCGTTGGCGGGGCGGGGAATTGCCGCTGCGCGAGGGTCGGCCGCTGTGCGTTGCGGCCTGAAATGCGGCCTGGGGGCGTGTCGAGCGCCCCTGGGCCGCTAGCCGCCAACTCTGACCGGCGCGCGCTCGCCACCGGCGTGCTGCTGTGGTGGGCGGTCCTCATCGCCCACGGCCGGGCCAGTACGTCAGCTCGTCCTGGCCGCCTTCGCCACGCTGATCAGGCCTTGACCGCGTCGCCGATGGCCTGGTCGAGGATGGTCAACCCCAGCGCGATGTCCTCGTCGGAGGCGGTCAGGGCGGGGGCGATGCGGAAGACGCCGCCCATGCCCGGCAGCTGCACGATGTTCATGTGCAGCCCCAGTTCAGGCAGCGGCGGGTGACCCGCTGACCGAGGTCGTCGGAGATCAACTCCAGGCCGGCCAGCAGGCCGCGGCCGCGAACGTCGGTGACGACCTCGTGCGAAGCGGCGACCTCCTTCAGGCCTTGACGGAGGACGGCGCCGAGCTGTTGGGCCCGTTCGTCGAGGCGGTCGCGGACGAGGACGTCCAGGACGGTGTTGCCGACGGCGGCGGGCAGTGGGTCGGAGACGTGGGTGGTGAAGAACAGGTAGCCGCGATCATGGGCCTCCTGCTCGATCTCCGCGGTGGTCACGACCGCGGCCAGGGGCAGGCCGGCGCCGAGCGTCTTGGACAGGGTGAGGATGTCCGGCACGATGCCGTCCCGCTCGAACGCGTACCAGGAACCGGTGCGGCACAAGCCGGTCTGGGCTTCGTCGAGAATGAGCAGCATGCCCCGCTCGCGACACTTCTGGTGCAGGGCGGCGAAATAGCCGAGCGGCGGCTCGATCACGCCGCCGGAGCTGAGGATCGGCTCCACGATGCAGGCCGCGAGGTTGCCGGTCGACTGGGCGTCGATCATCTCGAAGCCGAAGTCCAGCTGCTGCTGCCAGTCCGCGCCCGGCGCCGGAAGGGCGAAGTTGCCGGGCGCGGTCGGGCCGTAGCCCTTGCGGCCGGCGCTGTAGGTGGCGCCGGCGGCGGCCTGGGTCATGCCGTGCCAGGAGCGGGCGAAGGACACGATCTCGTGGCCGCCGGTGACCAGCTTGGCCATCCGGATCGCCGCCTCGTTGGACTCGGCCCCGGTGGTCAGCAGCAGGACCTTCTCCAGTGGGGCCGGCAGGGTCTCGGCGAGGCGGCGGGCCAGGTCCACGACCGGGCGGCTGAGCATGCCGCTGAACAGGTGGTCCAGCGTGGCCGCCTGGCGGTGCACGGTGGCCACGATCTCCGGGTGCGAGTGGCCGAGGATGGCGCTCATCTGCCCGGACGTGAAGTCCAGGATCTTGCGGCCGTCCTCGGTGAACACGTAGCTGCCCTCGGCGCGGGCGATGATCTCGCGGGTGAAGTCGGCCCGGCCCGCGTAGCGGACGAGGTGCTTGTCGGCGTCTGTCCAGAAGTCGGCCATGCCCTCGACGGTAGGAGCCGTGCGAGCGACACGTCCAGCTCACAATTCCGGCTTGGTTGTACGGCTGAGCCGCACAATGGGCGGCATGCTGAACCCGTGGCGGCTGCGGCTGCTGAGCCGGCTCGACACCCTGGGCACCATCCGCGCGGTCGCCCTGGACGCCAACCTGTCGGCCTCCAGCGTGTCCCAGCAGCTGGCCGTGCTGGAGACGGAAACCCGCACCCAGCTGCTGGAACGCACCGGCCGGCGGGTTCGCCTCACGCCCGCAGGCCAGCTGCTGGCCCGGCGGGCGCGGGCAATCCTCGACCACATGGACACCGTCGAGGCCGAGTTGCGCGGCCTGCACGACGAGCCGGCCGGCCTGGTCCGGCTCGGGGCCTTCCAGAGCGCCATCCACACCCTCGCCGTGCCGGCCGTGCAGCGGTATCCGCAGCTCGACGTCGAGCTGCTGGAGCTGGAGCCGCACGAGTCCATTCCCGCCCTGCGCGGCGGCGACGCCGACGTGATCATCACGACCACCGACTTCGTCGAGCTGCCGCTGGGCCCCGACCTCGACATCGTGCCCCTGGCCGCCGATCCCGTCGTGCTCGTCGCCTCGCCCGACCGCAACGTCCCGCGCGGCCCCGCCGTCCTCTCCGACTACGCCGCCGAGCCGTGGGCGCTCGACATTCCCCAGTCGTACATGGCGAATCTGACCTTGCGGCTGTGCCGCGAGTCCGGCTTCGAGCCGCGGGTGGTGTGCCGGTTCAGCAACTACCTCATGACGCTGCAGCACGTCGAGGCCGGGCTGTCCATCGCACTGCTGCCCGGTCTCGCCGTCGATCCCCGCTACCGCGTCGTCACCCGTGAGCTCGCCGTTCCCGTCACCCGCACCATCGCGGCGGTCGTGCGGCGGGGTTCGCCCCGCCGGGCGGCCGTCAACCTCGTGCTCAATGCCTTGCAGGAACAGCCTTTGCTGTCGGACTAGGCCGGTGGCGTTGACCGGCTGCCGGTCAGCACTGGATGGCGCGGATCCACGCGTTCTCGGCGTTGGCGCCGGGTTCCGCGTTGTAGTTCCACGAGTGGGCGTACCACTCGGATCCGTTGTGCTGGACCAATGCCCCGCTGTCGTAGGCCGTGTCCCGCTGCCATTCGCCGGCTTGGCAGAGGGCATTGTGCGTGGTCGCCGGGGGTGGGGGAGCGGCCGGCGGCTTCGCCGTGGTCTTCGGCGGGGCGGCCGGCGCCTTGGTGGTGGTCGTTGTCGTGGTCGTCGTCGGGGGCGCCGACGTCGTGGTCGCAGTGGTGGAGCTCGGTGTCGTCGAGGTCGCGCTGGCCGCCGAGGTGGTGGGGTACGGCACCGGCTCCGCGACCGGATCGGGCGAGCGGGTGACGGCCCAGAACACCATGCCGAGGCAGAACAGCCCCAGGATCGCGGCAGTGATGATCACGGTGCGTTTCTGGCGGTTGGTCATGGCCGGTACACCTCCGTGAGCCCGGTCGGGGGAACCGAGTAGCGCAAGTGGGTGATCTCCACGGCGGCTCACCTTAGACCGTTTCGCACAGTAATCGTGAAAGGGGTTCACTTCCCGTGTGGGCGTCACTGGCGCAGAGTGGGCCTTGATCGGACGTTGCTGGCCGGATTTCCGCAGGTCACCGCCCCCGGTCCACTGTGGATAGCATGCCGCCTGTGCTTCAGTCGGAGTCCTCGACCCAGGACCGCAAGGACGTGCCCGCCCGTCGCTGGCTGCACGTGGCCATCGGCAGCGGCGTCGTCGCCGTCCTCGTCTACGTGCTCGCCGTGCTCACGCCCGTCGGTCAGGAGCTGGAGAACGCCGCCCTGCGCGGCGCCGACCAGGTCGGCGCCACCGAGGCTGGCAACGCCAGCCAGGGCCTGGACCAGATCACCGTGTACTCCCTGGCCGTAGCCGTGGTCCTCATCGCCGCCATCGGCCTGCTGCGCCGCCGGTGGGAGCTCGCGCTGGCCGCCGTCGGCGTCATCGTCGCCGGTCAGATCATTACCCAGGGCCTCAAGCGCTACGTCCTGCCCCGGCCGCCTCTGGTCTCCCTCACCGGCCACTACGCCGACAACAGCCTGCCCAGCGGCCACACCACCATCGCCATGACCGTGCTGTTCGCCGCCCTGATCGTCGTGCCCTACCGGTGGCGTGGGGTCGCGCTGTTCTTCGTCCTGTCCTGGGCCGTCGGCGTCGGCGCCTACACCGTCACCGCCAAGTGGCACCGCCTCTCCGACACCCTCGCCGCCGACGCCATCGCCTTGGCCCTCGGCTGCCTCGCCTCCTGGTGGCTCGCCCGGCGGGGTCTGGTCTCCCGTCACGACGGCAAGCGCCGCATCCCCCGGGTCCTCATCGTCACGTTCACCGCGCTTGTCGGCGTGTTCTTCCTGGCCTTCGGCGTGTTCTTCACCGTCGTGCTGGTGGCCCGTGACGGCCTGGACAGTGCTCTGCGGGACGACACGTGGATCATCTACCTGTCCGCGCAGTCGTTGGCCTCGGCCGGATCGATCGTTGCCGCGCTGGTGTTTCTGTGGAGCTGGCGGCGGTTGGAGATCCGCTAGGGCCGGTCGGCCGAGAAGTAGCCGGCGATGTCGACGACCACGTCGACCGAGCCGGCCAGGTTGGACACCGCGAACGACCGCTGCCACAGGCTCACGATCGCCATGTTCGGCACCGTCTCGCCGGCGCCCAGGTTCAGCGTCGACGCGTCGGGCCGGGTGGAATCACCCGGCCACGCCGTGAGAAACGTCGAGGCGGTGGCGTCGGTGGCGGTGATGTTCACGGCGACGGCGTCGGCGCTGAGCACGGTCTGCGGGCTGACGTCGACGGCCAGCACGCCGCCCGGGCCGACGGGGTGGCTGTCCCGGGTGTCGATGACCCGCTGCGGCACGCCGGGAAAGAACCAGTCGCCGGCGTCGCTGACGTAGAAGCCGGACACGTCGGCGATGAGGTCGACGGAGCCGAGATGGTTGTACAGGTCGACCTTGCGACTGGGCGGCACGGCGACGGTGACCAGGTTGGCCCGAGTCCAGCCGGGGGCCAGGTTCAAGGAGCTCGCGGCCGGTTGGGCGACGCCGTCGGGCCACGCGGTGACGAAGGTCGGGGCGGTGGTGTTGGTGGCGGTCAGGTTGAACACGACGGCGGTCGCGGTCGGCGGCAGCACGGATGACAGGTCCAGCACGGTGGACTCGTGCGGGCCGAGGGGACCGCGGCCGGTGCGGGTGTCCATCACCCGCTGGGGCGAATGCCCGACATAGCCCGAGCCGTTGCCGGCGTAGTAGCCCTGGAGATCGGCGACCACGCCGAGATCGCCGCGCACGGCGATGTCGAGCTTTCGGCTGTCCGGCAACGAGACCGTGGTCAGGTTGGCCGCGGTCTGCCGCTGCGACACGTTCAGGTTCGACGTGCTCGGCCGCTGCTGCCCGTCGGGCCACACCGTCACGAAGCTGTCCACGTTCGCCTCGACGCCGGTGAGGTTCAGCACCACCGCCGCCGTCCCGGCCGGCACCGAGCCGGACAGGTCCAACACCAGGTGATCGCCCTCGACGCCGACCCCGGTGCCGTCCCGGGTGTCCAACACCCGCTGCGGTGTCACGGCGGTGAACTTGGTGGCCGGAGTCGTGGCGCCGGCCGGCGCGGCCACCGTCACGATCGCGGTCACGGCCGTCAGAACCGCAAGCAGCACAGCACGTTTCGACATCTGACCCCACCCGGTCCGGGGTGACGCCACCACGGCGTCCGCTGCCCCCGAATCCCCTGGGGGCCACCCTAGCGTCAGCGCGGACGCCTCGGCTTCGCCCATCCGAACGTAAGTTCGACGGCCCGCTTCCAGTTGGCGTACTCGGCATCCCGGTCGTCGGCATTCCACTGTGGAGTCCAGCGCGCCGCGAGATGCCAGTTGCGGCGCAAGCCCTCCAGGTCAGGCCAGTAACCGACGGCCAGACCGGCGGCGTAGGCGGCGCCGAGCGACACGGTCTCGGCCACCATGGGCCGCAGCACAGGAACATCCAGCACGTCGGCAATGGTCTGCATCAACAGGTGATCGGCGGTCATGCCACCGTCCACCTTCAGCGCCTTGGACGACACACCCAACTCGGCGGCCATCGCATCGACGACCTCACGCGTCTGCCACGCCGTGGCTTCCAGCACGGCGCGGGCCAGATGTCCCTTGGAGATGTACGAAGTGAGGCCGACGATGATGCCCCGCGCCTCGCTGTGCCAATGCGGCGCAAAGAGGCCCGAGAACGCCGGCACGATGTAGCAGCCGCCGTTGTCGGTCACGGTCCGGGCCAGCGTCTCGATCTCCGGGGCGCTCTGGATCAACCCGAGCTTGTCCCGGAACCACTGCACGAGCGAACCCGTGACGGCGATCGACCCCTCCAGGGCGTAGGTCGCGGGCTCGCCGCCGAGCTGATAGCCGATGGTGGTCAGCAACCCGTGCTCGGACTTCACGAGCGTGTCGCCGGTGTTCATCAACAGGAAGCTGCCGGTGCCGTAGGTGCACTTGGTCTCGCCCTTGGCGAAACACGTCTGCCCGAACAGGGCGGCGTGCTGGTCCCCGAGCGCGGCGGCGATCGTGATGCCGGGAACCACGCGGGTGGTCTTGCCGTGGATCTCCGTGGACGCGCGGATTTCCGGCAGCATGGACGCGGGAATGTCGAAAAAGGACAGTAGCTCGTCGTCCCACGCCTGCGTGGTGATGTTCATCAGCATGGTGCGGCTGGCATTGGTGACATCGGTGACATGCAGGCCGCCGCTCACGCCGCCGGTGAGGTTCCAGATCAGCCAGGTGTCGATGGTGCCGAACAGGAGCTCGCCGCGCGCGGCCCGCTCCCGCAGTCCAGGAGTGTTGTCCAGCAGCCATTTCAGCTTGGGTGCGGAGAAGTACGTGGCCAGCGGCAGACCGCAGCGGTCGCGAATGCCGGCGCTGTCCGGGCGGGCGGTTAGCTCGCCGACCAGCTCCTCGGTCCGGATGTCCTCCCACACGATGGCCCGCCCGACGGGCACACCGGTGTTTCGGTCCCACACCACGGCGGTCTCGCGCTGGTTGGTGATGCCCAGCGCCACCACCTGGTCCGCGCCCACGCCGCCGTCCCGCAGCGTCTGCGGCAGGATCCGGTCGACGTTGCGCCAGATCTCGACGGCGTCCTGCTCCACCCAGCCCGGCCGCGGGTGGTACTGGCGGTGTTCCCGCTGCACGACCGAGACCAGCCGGGCGCTCTGGTCGAACAGGATGCACCGGGTGGAGGTGGTGCCCTGGTCGATCGCCATCACATACCGTTGCGCCATGATCCCCGCTCAGTCGGTCAACGCCCGGGACACGGCCTCGGCCGCGCTGGCCACCTGACTCACCAGGCTCGGCTTGGGCCGGCTGGCCGGATCGCAGATCCGGTCCACTGCACCGGAAACGCCGATCGCGCCGACGACCAGGCCGCCGAACGCGCGGATCGGCGCGGCGATGCTGGCCTCGCCCGGCATGCACTCCTCGGCCTCGCTGGCCCAGCCGCTGGCCCGCACCTGGGTCAGCACCCGCTCCAACGCCTGCGGCGACACGATCGTGCGCCGGGTCAACGAGGTGAGCTCGCGATCGCGGCTCAGCGACGCGTCGTAGGCCAGCAGCACCTTGCCGAAGGCGGTGGCGTGCAACGGAAGCATCGCGCCCACGCCCAGCGTCTGCATGGTGTCGTCCGGCCGGAAGACGTGGTGCACGACGAGGACCGCCCCGTCGTGGTGCACCCCGATCCGCACCTCCTGGCCGCTGCGTGCGGCCAGCGCGTCGGCCCAGTTCAGCGAGCGTGAGCGCAGCTCGTTCGCGTCGAGATAACTGGTGCCCAGGTGCAGCAGTGCGGCGCCGAGGCGGTAGCGGCCGGATTCCTGGTCCTGTTCGACGAATTCGACCCGTTGCAGGGTGCGCAGGATGCCGTGCGCGGTGCCCTTGGGCAGGCCCAGCGAGGCGGCGATCTCGGCCAGCCCGTACTGGCCGGAGCCGCGCGCCAGCAGCCGCAGCATGGCGGCGGCACGCTCGATGGACTGGATGGGGCCGGGCACGGCGTCAGCTAATCAAACGAGCACGTTGTCGGCAATGTCGAACGCCCGGAGGTGCGACGGGACACGGTAGGGGACGCATTCAGCCGCGAGATCGTCGGATAGTAATCGGATGACCACTCTGTGGTGTGAGTCACCGTTCGACATTGTCGACCGCTGCCCGTTGAGGGTCGGATCACCGCTGCTTACGTTCCCCTCACTCACTGGGGGTGGGTGGCCGTTCAACGATGAATGGAGAAGTGGGTGGCTCTAGGAGCGGTGTTCCTCAGCGAGGTGCTCGGCACCGGTTTGCTGATCTTGCTCGGCGCCGGTGTGGTGGCCAACGTGCTGCTGGTGAAGTCCAAGGGCTTCGACGGCGGCTGGCTGCTGATCAACTTCGGGTGGGGCCTGGCCGTGATGGCCGGCGTGTACGTCGCGTTCAAGTCGGGCGCGCATCTCAACCCGGCCGTCACCATCGGCATCCTGACCAGTGGGGCGAGCACGTACGCCCCCGGTGTCGCGGTGTCGCTGGGTTCGACCCTGGTCTATCTGGCCGGGGAGCTGGTCGGGGCCTTCATCGGCGCCTGCCTGTGCTTCCTGGCGTACAAGAAGCACTTCGACGAGGAGCCCGACGAGGGCAAGAAGCTGGCCGTGTTCTCCACCGGCCCGGCGATCCGCAGCTTCGGCTGGAACCTGGTCACCGAGATCCTCGGGACGTTCGTGCTGGTCTTCGTGGTGCTGTCGTTCGGCAAGACGCCCTCGGGCCTGGGCCCGCTGGCCGTGTCCATGCTGGTGGTCGGCATCGGCGCCTCCCTCGGCGGCCCCACCGGCTACGCCATCAACCCCGCCCGTGATCTCGGGCCGCGCATCGCGCACGCCATCCTTCCCTTGCGCTACAAGGGAGAACCCCGGTCCACGGAGCCCAAGAACTCCGACTGGGGTTACGCCTGGGTGCCGGTCGTCGGCCCCCTCGTCGGCGGTGTCATCGCCGGTCTCGTCTCCCACGTCGCGTTCTGATCGGAAGGGCATCCGTTATGGCACAGCACATTCTCGCCATCGACCAGGGCACGACCAGCACGCGTGCGATCGTGTTCGACCACGCCGGCGCCATCGTCTCGGTGGGGCAGAAGGAACACGAGCAGATCCTGCCGCGGGCCGGCTGGGTCGAGCACAACCCGGTCGAGATCACCGCCAACACCCGCTACGTCGTCGGCCAGGCGCTGGCCAAGGCCGACCTGAACATCGGCGACCTGGCCGCCGTCGGCATCACCAACCAGCGCGAGACCGCGGTGGTCTGGGACCGGCACACCGGCGAGCCGGTCTACAACGCCATCGTCTGGCAGGACACCCGCACGCAGTCCATTGTGGACTCACTCGGCGCGTTGGGCGGCGGGGCCGACCGGTACAAGGCCAAGGTCGGCCTGCCGCTGGCCACCTACTTCTCCGGCCCCAAGGTGCGCTGGATCCTCGACAACGTCGAGGGCGCCCGGGCCAAGGCCGAGAACGGCGACCTGCTGTTCGGCAACACCGACACGTGGACGCTGTGGAACCTCACCGGCGGCCCGAACGGCGGCGTGCACGTCACCGACGTGACCAACGCGTCCCGGACCATGCTGATGGACCTGGACACGTTGAACTGGGACGCCGAGATCGCCGCGGAGATGGGCATTCCGCTGTCGATGCTGCCGGAGATCCGTTCCTCCTCCGAGCACTACGGGGTCGGCGTCGGTGTGCTCAACGGCGTGCCGATCACCGGCATCCTGGGCGACCAGCAGGCGGCCACCTTCGGCCAGGCCTGCTTCGACGTCGGCACGGCCAAGAACACCTACGGCACCGGCAACTTCATGCTGCTCAACACCGGCACCGAGAAGGTGGCCAGCCGCAACGGCCTGCTCACCACCGTCTGCTACAAGATCGGCTCGCAGGACCCGGTGTACGCGCTGGAGGGCTCGATCGCCGTCACCGGCTCGCTCGTGCAGTGGCTGCGGGACAATCTCGGCATCATCGGCTCCGCCTCGGAGATCGAGGGCCTGGCCCGCAGCGTCGAGGACAACGGCGGCGCCTACTTCGTGCCGGCCTTCTCGGGCCTTTTCGCCCCGTACTGGCGTTCCGACGCCCGCGGCGCGCTGGTCGGCCTGACCCGCTTCGTCAGCAAGGGACATCTGGCCCGCGCGGTGCTGGAGGCTACTGCTTTCCAGACGCGGGAGGTGCTCGACGCCATGAACGCCGACTCCGGCGTGGCCCTGACCGAGCTGAAGGTCGACGGCGGCATGGTCGTCAACGAGCTGCTCATGCAGTTCCAGGCCGACATCCTCGACGTTCCGGTGGTGCGGCCCAAGGTCGCCGAGACGACGGCGCTCGGCGCGGCCTACGCCGCCGGGCTCGCGGTCGGCTACTGGGGCGGCGAGGACGAGCTGCGGGCCAACTGGGCCGAGGACAAGCGGTGGACGCCGGCGCTGGACTCGTCCGAGCGGGAACGCGTCTACCGCAACTGGCGCAAGGCGGTCACGAAGTCGTTCGACTGGGTCGACGACGACGTGCGCTGAATGATCGACTAGAAGGAGTTCCCGATGTCCGCAAGGCTGGATGCCGGCTATCGCGAGGCGGCGCTGCGCACTCTCGCCGAGACCGAGTTCGACGTGCTCGTGATAGGCGGTGGCATCGTCGGTGTCGGCGCCGCCCTGGATGCCGCTTCGCGGGGCCTGTCCGTCGCGCTGGTCGAGGCGCGGGACTGGGCATCGGGAACCTCCAGCCGGTCGAGCAAGCTCGTGCACGGTGGGCTGCGCTACCTGGAGCAGTTCGAGTTCTCGTTGGTACGCGAGGCTTTGCGGGAGCGGGGTCTGCTGCTCAAGCGCCTCGCCCCGCACCTGGTGAAGCCGGTGCCGTTCCTGTACCCGTTGACGCACAAGGGATGGGAACGGCCCTATGTCGGCGCCGGGCTGATGCTGTACGACACCATCGGCGGCGCCACTTCGGTCCCGATGCACAAGCACCTGTCCCGCACCAAGGTCATGGCCATGTCGCCGGGCCTGCGGCCGGATGCGCTCACCGGGGCCGTGCGCTACTACGACGCGCAGGTCGACGACGCCCGCTTCACCATGATGGTGGCCCGAACCGCTGCCCAGCACGGCGCGACTGTGCTGAATCGGGCCGAGGTCACGGAGTTGCTGCGCTCCGACGACCGTGTCGTGGGGGCTGTCGTCCGGGACGGCCTTTCCGGCAACGAGATTCGTGTCCGGGCGCGTCGGGTGATCGGCGCGACCGGCGTGTGGACCGAGGCCAACCCCGGCTTCCGGGTCCAGATGTCCAAGGGCGTGCACATCGTCGTGCGCCGGGAGCGGATCGAGCTCGAGACCGGGCTGATCATGCGCACCGAGAAGAGCGTGCTGTTCGTGATCCCGTGGGGCCGGCACTGGATCATCGGCACGACCGACACGCCCTACTCGGACGCGCCCGACCGGCCGACCGTCACGGATGAGGACGTCGAATATCTGTTGCAGCACGTGAACAAGGTGCTGCGCGAGCCGCTGACCGTCGATGACATCGTCGGCACCTACGCCGGGCTTCGCCCGCTGCTGGCCGGAAAGAACAGCGAGACCGCCAAGCTGTCCCGCGAGCACGCCGTCGCCTCGCCCTCGCCCGGGCATTTCGTGGTGGCCGGCGGGAAGTACACGACCTACCGGGTCATGGCGGCGGACGTCGTCAACGCCGCGGTGCACGGCCTCGGCGGCGTTGCGCCTTCGCTCACCGCACGGCTGCCCATCCACGGCGCGGTCGGATACCGCGAGCTGTGGGCGGACCGGATCGCCTTCGCCTCGCGCAACGGCCTTTCGGTGTCCACAGTGGAGCACCTGCTGAACCGCTACGGCTCGGCCGTCACCGAAGTGGTGGAGCTGATCCGGCAGGATCCCGCCCTTGCGGCCCCGCTGGCCGGCGCCGAGGCGTACATCGCGGCCGAGATCGTGCATGCCGTGACCCACGAGGGCGCGCAGGACCTGGACGACGTCCTCAGCCGGCGGACCCGCATCGCCTTCGAGTACCCGGAACGCGGCCAGGCCTGCCTGGACCAGGTGGCCGACCTCGTCGGCGCGCGGCTCGGCTGGGACACCTCCGCGCGTCGGGAGGCCGTGGCGGACTATCGGGCCGGTGGTGTCATGATCACCGCGTGATCGGTCTTCGCTGCGCGCGCTTATTCGATGGCGACACCATGCACCACGGTCCGCGGACCGTGGTGCTCGACGGTGGCCGCATCGTCGGCTTCGACGATGCGGCCGTTGAGGTTGTCGACCTCGGCGACGTGACGCTCATGCCGGGTCTGGTGGACGCCCACACCCATCTCGTCTTCGAGCCCGGCGGCGACACCGTGGGGGACATGACCTCCTTGCCGCGCGAGGACCTGCTGGAGCGGATGCGCCGGCATGCCGTGAAGGCCTTGCGGGCCGGCATCACCACCGTGCGCGATCTGGGGGACCGGGACTACCTCGCCGTCGACCTCCGGGAGAGCACTTCCGGGCTGCTGCCCGAGATCCTCGCCGCCGGACCGCCGATCACCACGCCCGGCGGGCATTGCTGGTTCCTCGGCGGCGAGGTGCCGGCCGACAGTGACGCCCTGATCGACGCCGTCGCCGAGCGGCTGGCCCGTGGCGTCGACGTCGTCAAGGTCATGGCCACCGGCGGCGGCATCACCGCCGGCAGCTCCCCGCACCAGTCCCAGTACGACCTCGACCAGCTCAGCGCCATCGTCGACGCCGCCCACTCCGTCGGGCTGCCCGTGACCGCCCACGCCCACGGCGGCGACGGCATCCGCGACGCCGTTCGCGCCGGTGTGGACGGCATCGAGCACGCCACCTTCCTCACCCCCGACGGCGCTACCCCCGACTGGGGCACCATCCGTGAGATCATCGTCGCCGGCACCTACGTCGGCGTCACCGCCGGCCGCCTGCTCGGCGACGACACCCCGCCCACCCCGCCCCATGTCATCAAGGCCCGCGCTTTCCTCCCCCAGATGCTCCGCGAGGGCGCCCGTGTCGTCTGCTCCTCCGACGCCGGCATCATCGCGTACAAGCCGCACCACTGCCTTCCCCACGGCCTCCCCGAATTCCAGCGCTTCTCCGCCCTTTCCCCCTCGGCGGTCCTCACCTCCGTCACCCGCCTGGCCGCCGAGTCCTGCGGTCTGGGCGCCCGCAAGGGCCGCATCGCCCCCGGCTACGACGCCGATCTGCTTGCCGTGTCCGGTAATCCCACCTCCGACCTCACGGCCGTCCGCTCCGTCTCCGCCGTCTACCGCGCCGGCACTCCCGTGGACCTGTCGTAGCCACTCGAAGGAGTGAGGTTGTCTCGGTTTTTGGAAAGGCGTCGGCGGTGATGGCCGAACCGTGTCGGCCGTGACCAGGGGCTTGCATTCCCGGTGCGGCCCAGCGTCCATTCGTGTGCACGGCCCATCGGCCGCCGCGCCGCCCCGCTTGCGTGGGTGCTCGGGGGTCGTGCATGATCCATTTCCAGTTGTCCGTTCAATCGAAGTCGTTGTCGGGGTCCTTGGAGGTAGCGGTGTCCAATCTTGTCCTCGTTGTTGCCGGTCTGCTGGGAGACGAGGGCAGCCCCGACAAGTGACTCCGAGCCCGAGACGGCTCTGCCGCACGCGCCGGGCCTGATTTATTG
Organism: Kutzneria sp. NPDC051319; assembly: GCF_040682195.1. NCBI lineage: Bacteria > Bacillati > Actinomycetota > Actinomycetes > Pseudonocardiales > Pseudonocardiaceae > Kutzneria > Kutzneria sp. NPDC051319. The sequence goes on from NZ_JBFBAM010000004.1 coordinate 211,932, forward strand.
ACGTCGCAAGGGCGGGGATCCGTGGATCCCCGCCCTTGTCGTGTGTAGAGTTGTCCCTGATTTTCGGGATTGGGCCAGGGCGTCTCCGCTTTCCGCCGAATGGTCGGCGCGTCACCGCCGATCGGCGCTTTGACGGGCGATTTCGCTGCGCCGGGCGGGTGTCATGTGTACTGACCGTGACCTTCGTCCGCTACACACGGACCAAGTCCAGGCCATTTGTTGAGGAGGCGCTCGCCTTGAGTCGAGGGGGACCGTCGTGATGCGAAGTTTCGTCGAGTGGCTGACCCGGTTCGTCGCCAGTGCCGGCGTGCTCGGGCTGGTCGAGGGGGCGCTCGGAATACTGGCGCTCGGCGGGTCGCTCAGCGCGCTGTTCGGTGATGCGGCGATCAAGGGAGCGGCGATCGTCGCCGTCATCCTCGCCACCATGGGGCTGGTGGTCGCGCTGGTCGCGGGCGAGGCGCGGTGGCGGCGTGAGAGCGAGGTCGGCCGGCGGCTGATCGCCCAGTACTGCAACATCCTGATGGAGACCCGCGCGTCGTACTTTAAGGTCGTCGACTGGAAACAGGTGATGACCGTGAAGAGCAACGGCGACCTGTTCTCCTCGATCACGCTCCGGTCGGTCGCAGTCTGTGAGAATCTGAGCTTCTTTCGATTTCGCACCGGGCCGGCGTGGGGACAGCCGACCAGGCACCGCAAAGGCGTGACGGTTCAAGTCCGAAGCGTCATCTCCGGCGAGATCGGCGGCACCCGCCGGGATGTGACGACAACATGGCTGGTCGACGGGCGTATGGAAGTGCTGGTGCACTTTTCGAATCCCATTCCTCGGGGTGGCGAATTCCATGTGGTGATGGAGTTCTTCTGGCCGCAGCGGGCCCGCCCGCTGATTGTCGACCGGGTGCCGGACGACTACACGGTGGTGCTCACCTACCCCGTTCCCCGGCTGCACTACTCGATCACGCTGCCACCCGGGGCCCGGGCCTTCTACGACCCGATCGGCTTCGACCTGAGCGAGCAGGCCTTCACGCTGGCGTCGACGACCGATGGGCTCGACCAGATGGAGATCCAGCTGGTCAGCCAGAACATGCCGTTCCGGGACCGGATCGGCATGCGGCTGGACGTCAGGTGAGGAAGGCGGCGAGCCGGTCGGCCTCCTCGGCGACGGCGGTGCGTTCGGCGCGGGTGAGGGGACGGAGCGGGGTGACGGCGACGGCGTCGGCGGAGAGGGACCAGGTGGCGGAGACGCGGCCGTCGACGAGGACGACGCGGGTGCCGGCGACGGAGACGAGGCGGTGGGCGTCGTCGACGATGCGGGTGCGGTCGTCGTAGCCGAGCAGGGCGTTGTCGAAGGCGGGCAGGAAGCGCACGGGGGCCGGCGTGTCGGGGGAGGGGCGAGGAGCGTCGGGAAGGTCGAGGAGCTCGCGGCCGCGCTCGTCACGGAAGGAGACGAGCTCGGGGCGCAGGGCGGCGACGGCGGCGGGCAGGCCGGCGAGGCCGGACCAGGCGCGGATGTCGGCGGTGGCGGCCGGGCCGAAGGCGGCGAGGTAGCGGCGGACCAAGGCGGGCCCGGCGTCGGCGGGATCGAGGGGGCGGCCGAGCCAGGACGTGAGAAGGACGTTGCGTACGCCGCCTTTGCCACGCCAGAGCCCACGGGGCGGGATCTGGACCACGGGCACGAGGGCGGCGATGAGCAGCTCGCCGAGGACCCGCGGGGGAACTTCGGGCCAACGGTTGGTGGCCTGCACGAGCTCGGCCATGGTGCGGGGTTCCCCGTCGGCCATGACGGCGTGGCCGGCGGCGAAGAGCTCGTCGAGGTCGACGCCGGCCAGCTCACGGCGGTAGGTACTGAGAACCCGTTGGCGCAGCATGAAATCGTGCCGCGAACGCCAGCCCAGCACGTCGTCGGCGGTGAGCAGGTGAACCGTGCGGCGCATGAGGTGGGTACGCACAACCTGGCGCTGCACAAGGAGATCCGACAACGTCGAGGGTGAAAAGCCTTGCAGCCGCGACCAGAGCCCGATGAACGGCTCCTGTGGCTCCTGCGCCTGGAGCCCGCAGAGATGCCCGACCGCGTCGAGAACCGGGAGGTCGACGCGGTCGAGCAGCAGCTGGCGGGCCAGGGTGGCGCGGTTGAGGGCCCGCTGGGACAGGACGGTCATCAGCCGGACTTCTGCCCGTCCAGGCTTTCCCGCAAGATGTCGGCGTGCCCGGCGTGCTGCGCGGTCTCGGCGATGACGTGCATGATCACGCGCCGGACGCTGTACGAGCCGCCGGGCTCCAGCCAGGGGGCGGGCGGCAGCGCGTGGCTGGTGTCGAGGTCGGCGGTGGCCAGGATCTCGGCGGTGCGGGCGGCCACCTTCTCGTAGCGGGTGAGAATGTCGGCGAGGGTTTCGCCGGGCAGCATCAGGAAACCGTTCTGGTGGTCGATCATCCACTGTGGAGGTTGCGCGGCGCCGGCCATGATGTCGGCCCAGGTGACGCCGTTGGGCAGCTCGTGCGGCAAGGCCGACGCGCCCTCGACGGTGAAGCGCAGCCACTGCTCCTCCGTGGCCAGCACGTGCTTGATCACGCCGCCGACGCACAGCGAGCTGACGGTTGGGCGGGCGGCGGCCTGCTCGTCGGTGAGCCCGTCGGCCGTCCTGACCAGGGCGGATCGGGCGGCGGCGAGGGCCGCGAGCAGGTCGGTGGTCTCAGTCATGGGACAACTCTGACAGGGGTAGTGGACAGGTAGTGGCCGCTACTCTGACGTCATGCCGAAAACTTCGGGGCGGCTGCTGTCGCTGCTTTCCCTGCTCCAGCTGCGCCGCGACTGGCCCGGGCAGCTGCTGGCCGACCGCCTCGAAGTCAGCCCCCGCACGGTCCGGCGGGACGTGGATCGCCTGCGTGAGCTGGGCTATCCCATCCAGACGATCAAGGGACCGGACGGCGGCTACCGTCTCGGCGCCGGCGCCGAGCTGCCGCCGCTGCTGTTCGACGACGAGCAGGCGGTGGCGCTGGCCGTGGCGTTGCAGACCGCCATCACCACCAGCGGCGTCGGCGAGGCCGCCGCTCGGGCGCTCAGCACCATCCGGCAGGTCATGCCGTCGCGGCTCCGGCACCGTATCGATGCGTTGCAGGTCACGGCCCTGTCCGTGAGCGACCCGTCGGTCGACGTCGCCGTGATCATGGCGGTCAGCGCCGCCGTGCACGCTCGCGCGGTGCTGCGCTTCGACTACAAGGCCGAGTTGCGACGGGTCGAGCCGCACAACCTCGTGACCTGGAGCGGCTGTTGGTATCTCGTGGCCTGGGACCTCGAACGCGACGACTGGCGCACCTTCCGCGTCGACCGGATCGCGCCCCGCACGCCCACCGGCCCGCGTTTCACGCCACGTGACCTGCCTGGCGGCGACGTGGCGACCTTCGTCGCGGGCCGCTTCAAGGGATCCGAGGGCATCGACGCGTGGCCGTGCCGTGGCGAGGTCATCCTCGCCTGTCCGGCCGAGGCGGTCGTGGACTTCATCGGCAACGGCGTCGTCGAGGCGCTCGGTCCCGATCGCTGCCGTGTCGTGCTCGGCGCCTGGTCCTGGCCCGGGCTGGCCGCCGCCTTCGGCCGATTCGACGCGGACATCGAGGTCGTCGGCCCGCCCGAGCTCAAGGACGCCTTCGCAGCGCTGGCCCGTCGTTACGCGGCCGCTTCGTCTGCGGCCGAAACGACATCGGGTTAGCGTGGACGGTGACTTCTTCCACCGGACGCTGGCCGCTGGTGTCGCTTTGCCTGGGATTCTTCATGATTCCCCTGGACGCGACCGTGGTCGCCACCGCCCTGCCCGCCATCGGGCGTGACCTCGACGCCTCCGCGAGCGGCCTGCAATGGGTGCTCGACGGGTACACGCTGGTGTTCGCCTGTCTGCTGTTGTCCGCGGGCTCGCTGGGAGATCGCCTCGGCGCGCGTCGGGTTTACCTGTGCGGGCTGGGTTTGTTCGTGCTGGCATCGGCGATTTGCGGCCTGGCAACGAGCCTGTGGGTGCTCAACGCCGCTCGCCTCGTCCAGGGCCTGGCCGCGGCGCTCGTGCTGCCGACCTCGCTGGCCTTGATCAACGCCTCCTATCACGACCGCGCCGCTCGGGCCCGGGCCATCGGCGTGTGGGGTGGCATGGGCGGCATCGCCGCCGGGCTCGGGCCGGTGCTCGGCGGTGTGCTGACCGGCTGGATCGGTTGGCCTGTCATCTTCTTCCTCAACGTTCCCGTCGGCGTCGCCGCGATTGTGTTGACGCTGCGCCATGTTGTCGCGCCTCGTCCGCAGGAGCGGGTCGGGCTGGACTTTTCCGGGCAGGTGCTGAGCATTCTCGCCGTCGGCGGCCTGGCCTTCGGGCTCATCGAGGGCGCCCTCTGGGCCTATGCCGCCGCCATGGTCGGCGGCATCGTTTTTGTCGTCGTGGAATCCCGCCGCCGTCATCCCATGCTGCCGCTGTCCTTGTTCCGTAGCAGGGAGTTCACCGGCTCCGTGCTCGTCGGCGCGGCCATCAACACCGGCTTCTACGGCGAGCTCTTCCTGCTTTCCCTGTACTTCCAGCACATTCGGGCCTTCACCCCGCTGCTGGCCGGGCTGGCCCTGCTGCCCCAGCCCGGCATCGCGTCGTTGGCCTCCGCCCTGGCCGGGCGGCACACCGCCCGGTTCGGGCCCCGCCCCGTCATGCTCATCGGGCTGCTCACCGGTGCGCTCGGACTGTTCGCCATGATCTTCGCCGGCACCGCCACTCCGTACTGGCTGCTGATCCTTCCCTTGCTGGCCATCGGCTTCGGCACCGCCTACACCATGCCGGCGGCCACCGCCGCCACCATCGAGGCCGCCCCGGCGGGTATGGCCGGCACCGCTTCCGGTGCCCTCAACTCCAGTCGTCAGGTTGGCAGCACCCTCGGCGTCGCCATCTTCGGCGCCCTCGTCACGGGCACCGGCGACTTCATGACCGGCTACCACCTCAGCGTCCTGCTCGGCGGCGTGGTCTTCGCCGCCGGCGCCGTCGTCGCGTGGCGAACCGTCCTCCGCGGCTGATCCCGACGCCGTCGGGCATGATCGGGGGCGTGGACGAGCGGGCGGAGATCTCGACGGCGAAGGACGCGGCGAGCGACGAGCTGATCGTGTCCTTCGGCCGGCTGCTGGGCGTGGCGGGACGGCTGGGGCACATCCTCGGGCGGGCCATCGAGGACGAGTTCGGGATCAGTCACCTCATGTACGAGGTGCTGCTGATCCTGGGCCGCGCCGGCGAGCCGGGGCTGTCGATGGGGGCGATCGGCCGGGAGCAGGTGCTCACCACCGGCGGCGTCACCCGGCTCGTCGACCGGATGGCGGCGGCCGGGCTGGTGGCGCGGGCCGACGATCCGGGCGACCGGCGGGGGCGGCTGGTCCGGCTGACGCCGCTCGGCGAGGACATCGTGGTCCGGGCGTCCCGGGTGCACCTGGCCAACATCGAGCGCTACTTCCTGGCCCCGCTGCCGGTCGAACACCGGGCCCAGTTCCTCGCTGACCTGCGCATTCTCGGTCACGCCGCCCGGGACGCCCTGCCCCAGCTGCGGTGACCCACGTCACTTCCTCAGGGAAATATCTGACGCGTCAGAATCTGTTGAGTCAGGTGTCAGGTCACGAGGAGGGCACCATGAGCACACTCGACTACAAGATCCTGGATCTCGACTTCCCGGTCGGCAGCCGGAACAAGACCGCCACCCTGGTCACCGGCGAGCACGACGCGATGCTGGTCGACGCCGGCTTCACGAGGGCCGACGGGCACCGCCTGGTGGCCGAGATCCTCGACTCGGGCAAGCGGCTGACCACGGTGTTCGTCAGTCATGGCGACCCCGACTTCTACTTCGGGGCCGAGGTCGTCGCCGATGCCTTCCCGGAGGCCGAATTCGTGGCGACGCCGCCGGTGATCGAGCACATCCGACACAGCTATGAGGGCAAGCTCGTGGCCTGGGCCCATGTCGGCGCGAACCTGCCGACCCAACTGGTCGACATCAAGCCGCTGACCGGGGACCTGGAGCTGGAGGGCAAGTGCTTTCAGCTGCGCGGCGGCCCGGCCGAACTGGCCGACCGGCACTACCTGTGGCAGCCGGAGGACGGCGTGATTCTCGGCGGAGTCCTTTTGTTCCAACGGGAACACGTGTGGGTGGCCGACACTCCGAAGCCGTCGCAGCGCGCCGCCTGGATCCAGCTGCTGGACGAGATGGCGTCGCTGGACGCCCAGTTGGTCGTGCCGGGGCACCGTCTGCCGGACGCGCCCGCGGACGTCACGGCGATCTCCGCGACCCGCGAGTACCTCGTCACGTTCGAGCGGGAGCTGGCGGCGGCCGCCGACGGCGCTGCCCTGACCGAGGTTCTGACCAGCCGTTACCCCGAGCACGGCATGCTGATCGCGGCGCAGCTCGGCCCGAAGGTGGCCAAGGGCGAAATGAGCTGGGGGTGAGCGCCGCGGAGGTTGTGCGGCGCCAGTACCTGGCCTCGGCCGCCGGCGACCTGGCGGCGCTGCGGGACACCCTCGCACCGGACGTGGAGTGGACCGAGATGGCCGGTTTCCCTTTGGCCGGAACGTATCGCACGCCCGAGGGCGTGACCGCCAACGTGATGGAGAAGCTCGCCGCCGACTGGGACGGCTGGACCGCCCACGACGACACCTACGTCGTCGACGGCGAGAACGTCGTGGTGTTGGCCCGCTACACGGCCACCAACAAGGCCACCGGCAAGGCGATCAACGTCCGCGTCGCCCACCACTTCGTGGTGCGTGGCGGCAAGATCGTGCGCTTCGAGCAGTTCGTCGACACCGCCAAGGTTCTCGCGGCGATGTCGTGACCAGGCGGCGGGCTTCGGCCCGCCGCCCCGTGCCGTCACATCGCCGACGCCTCGGCGTAGACCTCCTTCGCCGCGTCACCCATGGTCGGGCCCTCCAGGTTGGTGGTGTGCAGGTCGTCGTCCAACCCGCCCCGGCTCACCACCGAGAAGATCGTGCCGGTCCGGCCGTCGAAGTCGGCCAGGTAGGGGCCGCCGCTCGAGCCGCCCGCCATGTCGCACGGCGTCTGCCAGCCATCGCCGGCCCCGTTGTTGAAGAACGTCGCCGTCACCGTGCAGCGCATCAGAAACTCCCCGCGCGCCAGCGTCGACCCCGAGTATCCGAGCATGTTCGCCGGCCCCGTCGGCTTGGTGTTGAAGGCAATCCGCTGCGTGCCCGTCGCGTCGGCCACATGCTTGCCGCGCTGCGTTGCCAGCACCACCATCGCCATGTCGTACGGCATCAGGTAGTGCTCCGCCGGCGCCACGAACGCCCGCGCCGCGAACACCCCCTTCGGCGCCCGGCCGCGGTCATAGGCCGGCACGAACACGATGTTCTTGGCCTTGATCTCCGTGTCGTTCCTGGTGAACCCCGGGTGCACACAGTGCGACGCCGTCACCACCGTGTCCCGGTTCACGCTCGGCACCGCCGTCGCCGTGCACCAACTGTCGCCGCCCGGCTCCTCCGTGAAGAAGAACCGCCCCACCCCCTTCGGCGCTGCCCCCACCCACGGCTTCGCCAGCCGCTCCGGCGGCACGTTCGCGTCCTGCCCCACCGCCGCCATCCGCTCCGGCGTCCAGTACGTCAACGCCGCCGCCTGATCCGCCGCCGTCACCGTGTCCACCACCGGCCCCGGCGCCGTGTCCGCCACCGCCGCCGGCGCCCCCACCGTCGCCACCGTCACAAAAACGAGCACCGCTCGTGAGAACCTACGCATGGCCCTTAGGACGCGCCACCCGCCGACAGGTTGCACTCCCGCTTTTCAGCGACAATGCCCACTTTTTGTCAACTTCCCGCCCATTAATGCCGTAAATGACCACTTTTATGCCTGTTTTCGACGCTCGATCCGTGCCTATTATGGGTCGCGTGTCCGGCTACGAGTACGACATATTCATCAGCTACAGCCGTCACGGCAGCGCCCGCGAATGGATGCAGAACCACTTCCTTCCGGCGTTGAACGTCTGCCTGGCCGACGAGATCGCCCCGACCCCGATGATCTATGTCGACTACACCATGCCGAAGGCGGTCGACTGGCCATCGAGCCTGCAACGCGCTCTCCAGCGCAGCAAGATCATGGTCCAGGTGCTGGCGCCGCACTACTTCCAGTCGCAGTGGTGCATGGCGGAATGGCACAGCATGCGCGAACGGCAGCGGATGCTCGGCCTGACCACGGTGGAGATTCCGCAGGGATTGATCTGCTCGGTTCTCTATGCAGACTCGCAGAACTTCCCGCCTGACGGGAGAAACGTCTCGTGGTGGGATTTCAAGAAGTTCGCGGTTCCGTTTCCCGCGTTCCGCAAGAGCGAGGACTACGTGCCCTTCTTCGCGATGGTTCGCGCGCTGGCGGCCGACATCGTGGAGCTGCTGAAGCAGGTGCCTGACTGGCAACCCGACTGGCCGATCATCGAGATGCCGAGTCCGGTCCTCATGCCGCCGGCGAAGTTGCCCAGGTTCGGCCGATGACCGGCACCGTCGTCACCTTCTACTCGTACAAGGGCGGGGTGGGCCGCAGTTCGACACTGGCCAACGTCGCGGTGCTACTCGCGCGTTGGGGCTACCGCGTGCTTGCCATCGACTGGGACCTGGAGGCTCCAGGCCTGCATCACTACTTCGAGAAGGTCATGGTCGACCCGCCGGAGGGCGGTGTGATCGACCTGGCCTCCGACTTCCTCGCCGGCAAGCCGACTCCTGGCGCGCACGCGGTCCAGCTCGATGTCGAAGGCAGCCTGGCCTTGCTGGCGGCGGGCCGCGTCGATCGCAACTACGCGGAGCGGGTGCAGGCCGTGGACTGGGCGGACCTGTACGACCGGGGGTTCGCGACATTCCTGGAACGGTGCCGCGAGCAGTGGACCGCCGACCATGACTTCGTGCTGATCGACAGCCGTACCGGCATCTCCGACACCGCCGGGATCTGCACCGCGCATCTGCCTGACCAACTCGTCGTGGTGTTCACCGCCAACGAGCAGAACCTCAGAGATGTAGTGGACATTGCGGAGCGAGCCGATCGCGCCCGGGACGCGATGCCCTATGACCGGCCGAAGCACCTGGTGCTCCCCGTCCTGTCCCGACTGGACAACCGGGTCGAGTACGAGCGCGCCGAGTTCTGGCAGAGCAGGTGCGCCGGTGTCGTCAAGCCACTGTTCAGCAACTGGCTGGCCAAGCCGATGTCCGATGACGCGATGCTCCGGCATCTCACGCTGCCGTATGTCTCCTACTGGAGTTTCGGCGAGCAACTGGCCACGCTTGAGGAGCTGACCCCGTCGGCTGACCAGCTCTCCTACGCGCTGGAGACTGTCGCGGCCGTCATCGCGCAGCATTTCGACCGCACCGACCTGTTGGCCGACAACCGGGACGCCTACGTGGCCGAGGCACGGGCCAACCACGACGAGTTCGACCTGGATCTGCTGGTCTCCAGCCCCCGTTCCGCCGCCAACGATGCCGCCGAGCTGGTGGACAAGCTGATCCGGCTGGGGTTGCGGGCCGATCAGTCGCTGTCCGGGCTGCCGGAGTTCCTCGACCGGTCGCCGCTGTTCGCCAAGCACCTGTGCCTGGTGGTGGACGGCGAGGTGACTCGCTGGCAGGTCAACGAGGCCGAGCACTTCCTGCGCCAGACCCTTGCCCCGGGGGACGGGCAGCGCCAGCTGTTCCTCGTGCTGACCCGCGGCGGCGACCGTGAAAGCCTGCCGGGCTTCCTGCGCAACCTGCGGCCGCTGAAATTGGGGCCGGGCGTGGCCCGGGAGTTGTACGAGCTGATCACCGCCTCGCAGGACATCGCCAACCCCGATCGTGAAGCCCTGCGGGAGGCCGCGGCGGCGCTGCGGAACCTGCCTACGCAGCTTCCCTACTCCGGCCGGCTGGCACTGGTCGGCGAGACGGTCGCCGGCATGACCGGCGCCCTCAACTCCGGCGATCTGGCTCTGCTGCACGACCTTTCCGTCGACCTCGAACTGCTCAGCAAGACCCGTGGACGGGCCCATTCCGTCGCGCTGCCCGCGGAGCTCTCGGCCGAGGTTCGCGCGCTGCTCGACCGGATCGACCGCCGACTCACCGTCTGAAAGGTGTTGTTATGCCGGAGAAGTACAAAGCCGCCGAACAGGCGACGCTGTTCGCCCTGATGCTGGCCCGCCGGCCGGTGGGTAACCCGGACCTGCGGAAGGACTACAAGATCGAGCTGCCCAAGCCCGGCCGGGACCGGCTGAACAAGGACGGTCTGATCAGGACCTGGACGGTCAAGCGGCGACTGGTCCACCAGATCACCGACGACGGCATCACCTGGTGCGTCAAGGAGCTGGGCGTCGTCGAGGCGCCGGACCGGTCGGGTCCGCTGCCCCGCATGGTGTTCGAGGTGATGCGCAGCCTGCCGCAGTACCTGAAGTGGCGGGACATCGACTTCGTCGACGTGATCAACCGGGGCAGTCTGGAGGCCGTGATCCGCGAGGCCCATCAGGACCTGTTGGAACCGGCCCAGGATTGGGTCCGGCTGGCCCGGCTCCGGCCGCGGCTCGACGACGTGGACCGGTCCGAGGTCGACGACCTGTTCCTGAAGATGATCAAAACGGGCCTGGTGCACTTCGCGCCCGACTCCAACACCAAAGCGCTCACCGAGGTCGACCACGCGGCGGCGATCCGGGTCGGCGGCGAGGACAAGCACCTCATGGCGATCGAGGAACTATGACCGAGAAGCAGCGACGGGCGTTGGCGGCGGTCCGGTTCAACTCCGTCGAGACGCCGGACGACGTCTGGCACACCTCACCCTCCCATGTGGACGGTTTGCACGTGCGGGCCGAGGACCGTATCCGGGCCACCGTCATGGAGGCCAAGCACAGCAACGGCGGCAGCCCGGTCGGCTTGGTGCTCCAGGGGGAGAAGGGGGTCGGCAAGACCCATCTGCTGGGCACGGCCCGTCGCATCGTGCAGCGCGAGGGCGGCTACTTCTTCATGGTCGAGCTGACCACCGGCAAAGGCTTTTGGGACGATCTGGCCGAGGCCATGCGCAGCGAGCTCCGCCAGCGCGGCGACGACGGCGAGCTCCAGATCGCTACCCTGCTCAAGCAGCTGTGCGCCAAGGCCGGCGTGCCGGACCAGGTGTCGAAGCCCCTGCTGAACAAGACGGCGCTGACCGCGGACAGCCTCCGCGAACTGGTTCGCCACCTGCGCAAGGTGGACGAGCGGATCGCGGTGGAGTGCTCTGACATCATCCGCATGCTGGCGCTGTACGCGTCCGAGCACTTCGACGTCGGGTCGGCGTACCTGAAGGGGCTGGCCGAGGACGACGACGAGCAGCGCTGGGGCATCAGGGCGACGCCGCACGAGTCGCGGACCCTCGTGCGTGACATCTCCCGCGTCCTCTCGCTGACCGGTCCGTGCATCATCGCCATCGACCAGTTGGACACCCTGGTGAACCAGGGGTTGGGCGCGGCCGGCGAGCGGGTGACCAACCCGGAGCTGGTCCAGGAGATCGCGCTGATCTCCGACGCCCTGATGCAGCTGCGCCAGACCACGCGGCGGACGCTGTCCATTGTGGCCTGTCTGCCCGACACGTGGCGGATGCTGGAGTCCATCGCCAGCGACTCCGTGCGGGATCGGTTCACCAAGACGCCGTTCCTGGGCTCGATCAGCGATCCGGGGTTGGGCCGGACGCTCGTGGAGAAGTGGCTGGCGGTGATCTACGAGCGGGAGCGCTTCACCGCGCCGCATCCGACCTGGCCGGTGGCGGCGAGCGCGTTCGGCGGATCGTGGACCGCTTACACTCCGCGGCAACTGCTCGTGCGGATCCATGCGCACGCCGAGGCCTGTATGTACGGGGATATCCGCGAGCTGACCTCCTTCGAGGACAAGCCGGTCGAGGCGCCGGTTCGGGCCGGACCGCCGGCCGAGTACCTCCAGGAGTACGACACCGGCTTCCAGAAGCTGCGCGAGCGGGCGGCCGTCACCATCGACGATCTCAAACAGCATAACGAGAACGACGTGATGCCCGCGCTGTTGATGGCCGGGCTGAAGGCCTGGGTCAACGAGGTCGGCAACGACGCCATGGAGTGGGAGGTGGACATCGCCGACGGCAGCGCGCTGCACGCCGGCCTGCGGCGCACGGTCCACGAGCGCCTCGATGTCAAGGAGTTCTGGAGCTTCCGGTTCATCGCGAGCAGCCATGGCAACCGGGTGTTGCGCCGGGTGCGGGGCGCACGGGACGCGGCCCAGGTCCGCCTGGGCGTGAGCAACCGGCACCTGGTGTTGATCCAGAACGGCACGGACGGCTGGAGCGGCGACAAGACCAAGGCCGAGGTGGCCGAGGTGGAAGCGGCGGGCGGTCGCCAGATCAAGATCTCCGACGACGACCTGAAGACGCTGAGCGCGCTCAAGGTCATGCTGGCCGAGCACACGCCGCAGCTGTTCGCGTGGATGGTGGCGCGCAAGCCGGTGAGCACGACGACGTTTCTGCGGGAGATATTGCCGGAGCAAGGGTCGGGGGCGGCGACGCGGCGGGAGACGCGGCCGCCGCCGGCGACCCCCGTGGCCAGCGCGGTGCAGGTCGCGCCGGCGGAACAGGCGACGCCGGATGGGCAAGCCGATGCGCAGGAGCAGGCCGCCCCGGCAGGGCCGGTCGATGCGGCGAAGCCGGAGCCGGCTTGGCCGACAGCAGAGCCGGAAGTGGCTGAGAGCCCGTCCGACGCGCCGGCGGAGATTGTGCTGGACTCGGTGCGGATCGAGCTGGAGTCGTTGCGGAAGCACGTGATGATCTTCGCGGGATCGGGGAGCGGGAAGACGGTGCTGCTGCGCAGGATCGTCGAGGAGTGTGCGCTGCGCGGGGTGTCGGCGATCGTGCTGGACCCGAACAACGATCTGGCGAGGATGGGGGATGCCTGGCCGGAGAGGCCGGAAGGGTGGGGGGAAGGGGATGGAGAGAGGGCGAAGGAGTACCTGGCGAACACCGAGGTGGTGGTGTGGACGCCGGGAAGGGCGGGCGGAAGGCCGCTGAGTTTTCAACCGCTGCCTGACTTCGACAGCGTCCGGGAGGACGTGGACGAGTTCCAGGCGGCGGTGGAGGCGGCGGTGGCGAGGCTGGTGCCGCATGCGGGGCTGACGGGGGCGTCGAAGGCGGCGCAGCGGGGGAAAGCGGTGCTGAGGGAGGCACTGACGTACTACGCGAGGAGGGGGAACCGGGACCTGGAAGGGTTCGTGGAGACGCTGGCCGAGCTGCCGGAAGGGGTGAGCCAACTCAACACGGGAACGGCGACGGCGGCGGATCTGGCGGAGACGCTGAGGGCGGCGATGGTCAACGACCCGCTGCTGGGCGGGAGCGGCACGCCGACGGATCCGGAGCTGCTGCTGACGCCGTCGCCAGGCAAGCGGGCGCGGGTGTCGGTGATCAGCTTCGTGGGACTGCCGGCAGACGAGCAGCGGCAGGGGTTCGTGAGCCAGTTGCAGCTGGAGGTGTTCGCCTGGGTCAAGCGGAACCCGGCGACGGACCGGCCGCTGGGCGGGCTGATCGTGATGGACGAGGCGCAGACCATTGCGCCGTCCGGGAATCTGACGGCCAGCACGCAGAGCACGATCCTGCTGGCCTCGCAGGCCCGCAAGTACGGGCTGGGGCTGATCCTGGCCACGCAGGCGCCGAAAGGCGTGCACAACCAGGTCGTCGGCAACGCCACGACGCAGTTCTTCGGGCGGCTCAACAGCCCGGCGCAGATCGCGGCGGCGACGGAAATGGCGCGGGCCAAGGGAAGTGGGGTGGCGGACATCTCCCGGCTTGAGCGGGGGCAGTTCTACGCCACGGGGGAGAAGTTCGGGTTCCGCAAGATCAGGACGCCCCTGTGCCTGAGCCACCATCCACCGAGTCCGCTGCGGCTGGAGGAAGTTCTCGACCGGGCGCGCGACTAGCAACGGGTTCCCCACCGGAGGTGGGGAACCCGTTGGCGTTTCATCCCATGGTGGCGGCGAGGACGGTGTTGATTCGCTGCCACAGGGCGGCGAACAGCTCCTCGCGACGGTACGACCGAGGCTCGGCGCCCCGGCCCAACACCGAAAGGTCGTGCAGCTCAAGGACGGCGGCGCCCGCGGAGAGGTCGTAGACGGGCCGGGCCCAGCCGTTGCTGCACGCGCTACCGGCGTCGTGGCGGCCGACGACGAAGTTGACGGTCTCGTCGCCGCCGATGCCGCCGCGCTGAATGTCCAAGGCGTACAAGGTGTCCCCGGCCCGCTCGATACGTACGGAGATCCGGGCGTCGCCGACGTGCGCGGTGCCGGCGAAGCCGCGCCGCGAGAGACCAGGCAGGGCGGCGGCGAACTGCTCGCCCAGGTACCGCATGGCGGCGTCCTGCTCGGCGTAACGGCTGAAGGTCGCCGGAACGGCAGCGGGGGCAACGAATTCCCGGGCCCCGGTGACGATATCCGCGACGGGGGCCGACAAGGACGAAGCCTCGATGCGGGCGGCCAGCGCTTCGGTGAGGCCCTCGGAGTCGCGCAGGTAGGCGATATGCGGGTGCGACAACTCGGCGGGAACCTCAAGAGAGCCGGCCAACACCGGCAGCACGTGCTCGTCCCCGGCCTTGACGGCGCGAAGCATCGCCGCCGCGAAGTCGTCCACGGACGACACGAACGGCACGAAGAACCGCACCCGGGCGTCCGGCAGGTCGCCGCTTTCCTTGTGTGACCACCATTCGTGTGTCTGATCCGGACCGTGCAGCACGGTCAGCCCCCGCTGCCGCCACGCCTCGACCGCCTCCCCGACCGCGTCCCGCTGCTCCTCGGCGAACGACACGGCAACGTCGTAGTCCACTCCAACCTCCTGGTGCTCCGGTTCCGCTGTGTGTGGGCAGGATCCGGACACGGTGTCTACGGGAAGTGGACGACCGGTGGATCCGACCGTTTCCCGTTTCCCATCGCGGTGGGAAACGGTCACCTCATTGTTGCCGCGATCACTCTGACGAATCCTTGATGTGGGCGCCGGAATTCCCGGAAACAACGCCCCGGCAATCACTTTCTCTCGCCAGGAGGATTTGTCATGTCCACTTCTGTGTCCCGTTTGCTCGCCGGCGTCGGTGCGGCCGTGATCGCGTTGTGCATCGTCTTCGGCGCGGCGGCCGGCGGCGTGGTCCACCGCGCCGACGGCAACGACCCGACCCCGCCGCCGCCCACCACGACCAGCGCCAACACCGACGGCGGCAACCCCTGGCACGGCTGATCGCGGACGCCGGCCGCGAACCGGTCGCGGCCGGCGACACCATTGTGGTGTAATCGGAACACGTCGTCAGGGAAGGTGCCCGTGGACGAGTCGTTCGGTGAACTGCTGCGTGAATGCCGAGACGCCGCCGGTCTTTCGATGGGCGAACTGTCCCGGCGGGTCAACTACAGCAAGGGTTATCTGAGCAAGATCGAGAACGACCTCAAGCCGCCGAATCCGACCATGGCCAAACTGTGCGACGCGGCGCTGGAGGCGGGTGGGCGGCTCATCGAGGCCGCCCGCTCGCCGCGGACGCTGGACCGCCGGCAGGTGCTGGCGGCCGGCACGATGGTCGGCATGGCGCTGGCCGCCGGGTCGAGACCGGCCTTCCGCCCGATGCTGGACGACGGCGTGCTGGACGGCATGCGGGCGTCGTTCGAGAACCTCCGCGCCCTGGGCATGCGGACCAGCCCGGTGGTGGTGCTGGATTCGCTCAAGGCCCAGGTCGGCACGGCAACGGCGCTGGCCGTCAACAGCCAGGAGCCGACCAGGTCGAGGCTTCTGCTGCTGGCGGCCAGGATCGCCGAGTACACCGGCTGGATGAGCCAGGAGGCGGGCGACGACCCGGGTGCCCTCGCCTGGACCCGCCGGGCCTCGGAGTTGGCCAAAGCCGGTGGGGACAGCGAGATCGAGAGCTACGCGTTCGTGCGGGAGGCCGGGCTCGCCCTCTACCGGCACGACCCGATGAGCACGATCGACCTGGCCCGGCAAGCACAACGAGTCGGCCACCCCAGCGCCAGAATCCGCGGTCTGGCCCTTCGTCGTGAGGCACAGGGGCATGCGCTCGCCGGCGACCGCTACGCCTGCGACAGCGCCATGGACCGGGCGGTCGAGCTGCTGAGCCAGTCCACATCGGACAATCGTTACCCGGTTCTCGGCTCAACCGCGCCGGATCCGATCGGCCTGGCCCGGGGCTGGGCCCTGTGCGACCTCGGCCGCACCGTCGAGGCGGCCGAGGTCCTGGAGGTGGAGCTGGCCCGACTGCCGGAGGAGTCCCGCCGCAACCGGGCCCGGTTCGGGGCGCGCCGCTCGTTGGCCTACGCCCTGGCCGGCGAGATCGACCAGAGCTGCTTGACGCTGGCCGAGACCCTGGACGACGCCGCCCGCGTCGACTCGGCCACCGTCCGGATGGACCTCAAGGACCTGGCCCGGACGCTCGGCCGCTGGCGCGGGCATCGCACCGTGCGGGAGATCCACCCGTCGCTGAGCCGTGTCCTGCACCGCCATTAACGGCAGGCGCAGTCGAGGTCGGCCCGCTCCACGCGAACGAGTGCGGCCTCCGGCAGCTCCAGCTCGGTGAACAGCGCCGAAGCCGCCCGCCAGTGCCCGACCGCTTCGGCGTGGTTGCCCAAGGTGTGCAGGGTTCGGGCCAGGCCTCGGTTGGCCTGCGCCTGGTAGGACCGGTTTCCCATGCCGGTGGCCAGATCCAGCGCGGCCAGGAACGCCCGGCGCGCGTCAGCCAGCTGACCGGTGGCCAGGGCGGTGGCGCCGCGATCGTGGTACAGCTGGGTGCGCAGGTCGGCGTCGGCGAGATCGGTGGCCACGACCTTGGCTTCCTCCTGGTAGCGAACCGCCTCGGCCAGGCGGCCCTGCCGGCGGTGAACGTTGCCGATGTTGTTGAGGGCGTAGGCGGTGGCCACGCGGTCCTCCACCTCACGGGCGTTCTTGTACGCCTCGGTGTGGCTGGCCATGGCCTCGGGCAGCAGCCCCAACTCCTGTTGCACCGCGCCAAGATTGTTCAAGGCGTGGGCCAGGCCGTCGGCATGGCCGATTTCGCGCAGCATCACCGCAGCGGCCTGTTGTTGGGCCAGCGAGACCCGCTGTCGGCCGCGGAGATGGTTGAGGTAGCCCAACATGCTCAGGGCATGGGCCTGGCCCCGGACGTCCTCGCACTGCCGGTACTTCTCCAGCGCCGCCTCGAAATGCGTGATCGCCGGCTCGTGCTCGCCGAGTTCCATGGTGGGAATGGCGATGGCGCACAGGCTGGCGGCCTCGCCGCGCACGTCCCTGAGTCGCTGCCAGTGCGGCAGCGACTGCTCGGCCAGCGCCCGCGCCTCGACGAGCTTGCCGACGCGGTCGTGCGCGGTGGCCAGCCGCAGCAGCACGTTTGCCTGGCCGTAGTCGCCGACGGCGACCTCCCGGGCCAGCTCCATGGTGTCCAGCCAGTCCTCGAACTGGTTGGTGGTGTTGAAGTAGCGCCAGATCAGCACGGCCAGCCGCCAGGCGTGCTCGGGTAGTCCGTTTGTCGCGGCATAGCGGATCGCGGCGACGAGGTTCCCGCGCTCGGCGGCGATCCACGCCACAGCCTCGTCGGCGTCGGCGAACCTGGGTGCTACGGCCGACAACCTGTCCACGGTCGGCTGCTGGTCGAAGGGGTAGCCGGACTTCATCGCCCTGAGCAACGACACGAGGTAGTAGTCGAGCAGCCGCAGCCAGGCGTCCTTTGTGGATTCCGAGGGTCGGCCGGCCGCGAACTCCTTCACCGGGTCCAGCATCTGATACCGGTCCGGCGCGATCTCCTCCAGCAGACACACCTCGTGCAACGCGTCGAGCAGGAGCTGGGCCAGGGCGACGTCGCTGTCCACCAGCGCCGCCGCGCCCGTCACATGAAGATCCCCGGGCGCGTGGCCGAGCAGGCGGAACGTGTTCTGCTGCTGGGCATCCAACTGCTGATACGACGCCTCGACCGCGGCGGCGCCGCTGGTGGGCAACTGCCGCAACAGGTTTTCCAGCGGCCAACTGTCGTGCCGGCGGAACAGAGCGGCCGCCACCTTGATCTGCATCGGCAGGCACCCGCATCGCTTGACCACCTCGGCGACCTCGGCCGTCTTGCCGCGAATGCGGTGCGCGCCGGCCAAGGCGCGGAACATCGTGACGGCGTCCTCCGGCGGCAGCGGCGAAAGCCGCACCGGCTCGCCGGTGTCCGGATCGCCCATGCGCCGGCTGGTGACGATCGCGAAGCAGCCGGGCGCATCCGGCAGCAGCGACCGCACCTGGTCGGCCGATAAAGCGTTGTCCAGCACAATCAACGTCGCGGTGCCGTAGAGCTGCGACCGGTACAGCGTGACCTTGCCGCCCTCGGTGGACGGGATCTGCTCGGGCGGAATCCCGAGGTCGATCAGCAGCCGGGTCAACGCCTCCGAGGTGGTCATCGGCGGCACATTGGGCGTGAAGCCATTGAGCTGCAACAACAATTGGCCATCCGGGTACCGTGTCCGCAGGCTGTACGCCGCCTCGATCGCCAGGCCGGTCTTGCCGGATTCGGGCGCCCCGCTGATCCACACGGCCGGGCCCCGCGCCCCGGTGATCGCCGCGAGCTCGGCGGTCCGCCCGGTGAACATCGCCGGCCGCGACGGCAGCGAACCGGCGGGCTCGCCGCGCTCGGCCCGGGCGGCCAGATTCCGCAGTTTGGGGCCGGGTTCCATCCCGGAATCGGCCAACGCCACGGTGGTGTCCCGAAAAATACGGATTGCCGCCACCCCGTCGCCGCCGGCCAGCAGCGCCCGCATGAGCAGCTCGGCATGCTTCTGCCGAGCCGGATCGAGCTTCACGACGGGCCGCAGCCGATCCCGCGCCGAGCGGTGATCGCCGGCTGCCAGCTCCAGTTCGGCCAGGTCGCCGACGGCGTCGAAGTACGCGGCGTCCGGCGACACCACCTCGGCGCCGCCGACCCGGTCGATGTCGATGTCCTCCAGGAACGCACCGTGCCGAAGATCCACCGCCGCCCGCAGCAACTCGATCTGCTCACGAGGATCGTTCGTGCGCAACGACTCCTCGCGCAACCGGTCGAACCGCAGGACGTCGAGCTGGTCCGGGTCGATCCTCAGCACGTAGCCGGTCGGCGTGGTGTCGATCGCCACGTCCCCGGCGTCCTGAAAGGCTATCCGCAGCCTCTTGATGTATCCCCGAACAAGGGAGCGACGTTCCGCGATGCCCGGCCACACCGTCTCGGTCAACCGCTCCGGCGACACCGGTTTGTTGGCGTGCAACAGCAACACCACCAACACGAAGCGCTGCTGCTGGTCGCCGAGCGGCACCTGCGCACCTTCGTGCCAGGCCTGCAGTGGGCCCAGCATCCGAAACTCCACGCGGCCTCCCGGCGTCCGAGCCTGATGTGGGGGCACCGGCGGCGCAAGCGCCCGTCCGGGTGCGGCCCCGTCCCCGTTCCGTCCACGATCTCTCGACGCCCGCTCGGCACGCTGCCGCCGTGGAAGCCGATGTGTTGCCCTGCTATGTGGTGTGCGACTGCTCCTCGTCCATGACCGACTACATCGGAGAGCTGCGCGCCGGGTTACGGGAATTCTGTGGCGCCGTGCACGCCGATCCAGTTGCGGCGGCTCGGATTCACGTCTGCGTGATCGGCATGGCGCAGACGCCGACCGTGCTGCAACCCTTGCGCCCGGCGGCCGAACTGATCGACATCGCCGAGCAGAGTCCCTGCGCCACAACGTTCTTCGGGCCTGTGTTCGAGTTGTTGGCCGAACGGATCGAGGCGGACGTGAACGCTCTCAGGCGGGAACGGCGGGCTGCCCTTCGTCCGATCGTGTTCTTCGTGTCGGACGGCCGACCGGCCGACGACACCTGGCCCGCCGCGTTCGCCAGGTTGACGCGGCCCGAGGTGATTGCTTTCGCGGTGGGGGCGGCGGATCCGGACACGCTCGCCCGGATCGGGACGTCCGGGGTGTTCCTCGGCGGGGTGCGCCTGGGGGCCGCGCTGGCCGCGACCGTGCTGCATCCACGCCGTGTCCACTTCTGGTCCACTCGCCCGCCGGACGCTGTCGCCGAGTCCACGGGGAGGCAGGGCGATGAACGGACATCTGGATCTGGTGCGTGAGTTGAAGTCGTTGCGCAAGGGGCGTGGCGTGCATGCGGGGCGGATCGAACGGCGGGTGGGGCCGGCCGTGCGGGCGGCGTGCGAGATCGACGTCGGGGACGGCCCGGTGGCGGTGCGGCGCAAGCTGACCGCCCGGCTGACCGAGCTGATCCAGCAGCTGCCCGAGGACCTGCGGCCGGCCGCGCTGGTGGCGTTCAACCTGGACACCGAGGCCCGGCAGCCGCTCTACCAGCAGCGGGTGGCGGCGGTGGCGGCGCGAATGGACCGTGACGAACGGACGGTCCGGCGTCGCGTCGACGACGCCGTCAACCAGCTGGCCGAGCTGGCCGCCGTCACCGGCGCCCGCGCCGGCGGGTGGCGGACGGCCGCGCTGGCCGTGTCCGTCGCGCTGGACCAGGACCGGCCGGAGGTGCTGGAGCAGCGGCGGATCATCGCCGAGCAGGACGGCCTGCGCGAGCTGGAGCTCGTCGCGCCGATCCCGCTCACCGAGTCCGACGTGCAGGTGCTCTACGGCGGCACGCTCGTGCCGACCGACGGCGGGTTCACCCTCACCCTGCCGGCGCCGGTGTCCAAGGAGGAGCGACACGACGTGGCGGTGCGGTTCCGGCCGTCGACCCGGCAGGCCATGCGGCACCTGCTGTGCGTGCCGAGGCGGCCGTGCGAGCGGTTCGACCTGCGGGTGAGGTTCCGGCAGGACCGCGAGCCGCCGACGGTGTTCGCCCTGCGCGGGGCGCCTCGGGAGAACCCGCTGCACGACGGGCACGAGCAGCCGGTGGACCTCGCCGGGGAGATCCACGTGCGCTTCCACCAGCTGACTCCCGGACTGGCCTATGGCGCTCGCTGGGAGTGGCCGCGCTGAACTGCCACATGCGCTTCCCACTTGCGCCCTGGCGTCAAGTGGGAAGCGCATGTGGCGAAGCCGGGAGGTGATTGTCGGGGGTGGTGGTTACGGTGGTGGTTGTGCGAGTGGCGACGTGGAACGTGAACTCGGTGAAGCAGCGGCTGCCGAGGTTGCTGCCGTGGCTGGACGAGCGGCGGCCGGACGTGGTGTGTCTCCAGGAGACGAAGCTGACCACGGAGGCGTTCACCGAGCTGCTCGGCGAGGACCTGGCCCAACGCGGGTACGAGGCCGCCGTGGCCGGGGAGTCGCGGTGGAACGGGGTCGCGGTGCTGTCCCGGGTCGGCCTCGACGACGTGGTGGTCGGGGTGGCGGGGGCGCCCGGGTTCCCGCATCCGGAGGCGCGGGCGGTTGCCGCCACCTGCGGCGGGGTGCGCGTGCATTCGCTGTACGTGCCGAACGGACGTGAACCGGATTCGGACCATTACCGTTACAAGTTGGAGTGGTTGGCGGCGCTTCGGGACGTGGTGGCCGGCGGCCCGGCGGACGCGGTGGTGTGCGGGGACATCAACATCGCGCCGACGGACGCCGACGTCTTCGACCCCGACGCGTTCGTGGGCCAGACGCACGTGACGCCGCCGGAGCGGGCCGCGTTGCAGCAGCTCCTTGACCTGGGGCTGCACGACGTGGTGCGCGAGAAGTGGCCGACCGAACGCGTGTTCAGCTACTGGGACTACCGGGCCGGCATGTTCCACCAGGACCTGGGCATGCGGATCGACCTGGTGCTGGCCTCGGCGCCGGTGGCCGGGCGGGTGCGGGCGGCCTGGGTGGACCGCCACGCCCGCAAGGGCACCGGGCCCAGCGACCACGCGCCGGTGATCGTGGACCTGGACGAGGCGCCGGACGGGGACATCGGGCCGGTGGTGCCGCCGCCGTCGGCCCGCGGGACGAGCAGGAAAGCGAGGCTGCCACAGGCAAAGAAGTGATCCACACGTCACAACCGGACATCACTGGCCCATCCGGCACCGTATCGTTGACCCGGCTGCCGACTGGGAGAGGTGAACCGGATGAGGCAGCGCCCATACGTGGCGTACCGGCCGTCGAATCAGCCGCTGCCGACCAGGTTCCAGGTCGGCGGCCTGCTGGGGCGCGGCGTCGGCACGGAGGTGTACGAGGCCTACGACGACGACCTGGACCGTGAGGTCGCGGTCAAGCTGTTCCCGGCCGACCTGGACGAGACCGCCTGCCGGCGCATCGCCGACGAGGCCCGGGCGCTGGACCGGCTCAACCACCGGCGGCTGGTCTCGGTGTTCGACGGCGGCATCCACCAGGGCCGGCCGTACCTGGTGATGCAGCTGATCCGCGGCCTCAGCCTCAGCAAGCGTTTGCGCGAGGACGCGATGCTCACCGCCGAGGCCGTGGTGCTGGTCGCGCTGCTGGCCGACGCGCTGGCCCACGTGCACGCGCAGGGCGTAGTCCACCGCGACGTGAAGCCGTCCAACATCCTGCTGGACGAGGAGGGCCTGCCGCACCTGAGCGACTTCGGCATCGCCCTGCTGGCCGGGCAGTCCCGGGTGACCGCCGTCGACGAGGTCATCGGCACCCCCGCCTACCTCGCGCCGGAGCAGATCCTCAGCGGCGCCCTCGGGCCGGCCGTCGACATCTACGCGCTGGGCCTCGTGCTGCTGGAGTGCATCACCGGCCACCGCGAGTACGACGGCCCCAACAAGCTGGAGGCCGCGCTGGCCCGGCTCAGCCGCGACCCGCAGATCCCGGAGGAGCTGCCGGGGCCGCTGGCCGGGCTGCTGCGGGCCATGACCGCCCGCGAGCCGGGCCGCCGCCCGACCGCGCAGCACTGCGTCAACACGCTGTCAGCGCTGGTCGTCGAGGCGGCCGAGCCGGAGACCGAGACGCTGTCTACACCTTGGCGATCAGCTTGATCTCCAGCAGCTGCGGGGGCAGCGCGAGCCGGGTCACGCCGATGATCGTGCTCGCCACCTGCGGCTTCTCCGTGCCGTAGGCCGCCTTGCGCACCGGCCCGGCCGCCGCCATGCCGGCGTCCACGTCCAGCACGTAGATCACCTCTTCGACCACGTTGTCCAGCGACGCCCCGAAGCGGGCCAGCAGCGTCTTGGCGTTGGCGTAGGTCTGGGCCATCTGCTCGGCCATCGGGCGGTAGTCGGTGACGCGGCCCTGCTCGTCCAGCGGCGCCGGGGCCACGAAGTCCGCGCCCTCGTGGGACAGCTGCCCGGAGACGTAGATCGTGTCGCCGCGCCTGATCGCCTGCACGTAGCCGTAGGACTCCTCCCACGGCACCCCGAAGCTCTCCACCTGCGTTGTCGTCATGGTGGGAAACCTAGGATTCACTCATGGCCCCCGACCAGGCCAGACTGTGCCGTAGATGCCAAGGATCGTGCCAGGAGGTGCGTGGATGGTTCGCCGGATCGCGCTCCTCGTGCCGCCTCGGGTGAGCGCCCTGGACTACAGCATCGGCGTCAACATCCTCGGCGATCAGCCCGGGTACTCGGTGCTGTCGGTCGGCGAGCCCGGCGTCGCCTCGGACGACGGCGTGGTGATCGTGCCGTCGCATCCGCTGTCCGCCGCCGACGACGCCGACATGATCGTCGTGCCCGGCTTCGGCGACCCGCATCTCCCGCCGCCCGATTCCTACCTCGACGCCATCGCGCGTGGCCACGCCCGCGGCGCCACCGTCGTCGGCCTCTGCACCGGGACGTTCGGCCTGGCCTTCGCCGGCATCACCACCGACCGCCGGGTCACCACCCACTGGCGGTGGTCCGACCAGTTGCGGGAGTTGTTCCCCGACACCAAGGTCGTCGACAACGTGCTGTTCGTCCAGGACGGCAACCTGTTGACCTCGGCCGGCGCCGGCGCGGCCATCGACCTGTGCCTGCACCTCATCCGCGAGGACTTCGGCGTCGACGCCTCCCACGCCGCCGGCCGGGAGGCCATCGCTTCCCCCGCCCGCCTCGGCCCCCAGCCCCAGTACGTCGATGTCCTCTCCCCACCAGGCGCCGACCTCGCCGCCACCCGCGAGTGGGCCCTCTCCCGCCTGGCCCAGCCCCTCACCGTCGACGCCCTCGCCCGTCACGCCGCCATGTCCCGCCGCACCTTCATCCGCCGCTTCAGCGAGGAATCCGGCCTGCCCCCGATGCGCTGGCTCACCCTCCAGCGCGTCCTCGTCGCCCGCCGCCTGCTGGAGACCTCCGACTGGTCCGTCGACCGCATCGCCGGCGCCGCCGGCATGGGCACCGCCGCCAACTTCCGGGCGATCTTCCGGCGGGAGACCGGTTCCCTGCCCAGCGACTACCGCCGCACCTACCGCGGCCTTGATGGCTGAATCCCGCCAGCCATCGCCTCGCGCGAAGGCCATGCTGGTGTCATGAAGACCATTGTGGACAGCCCCGTGGGGCAGCTGACGCTGGTGGGTGAGGACGGCAAGCTCACCGGCCTGTACATGGACAGCCAGCGGCACCGGCCGGCGGAGGAGACCTTCGGCGAGGTGGTCGAGGGGGCCTTCGGGGACGTGGTGGAGCAGTTGGAGGCGTACTTCAAGGGCGAGCTGGATGTGTTCGACCTGGAGCTTTCGCTGCGGGGGACGGAGTTCCAGCGGACGGTGTGGGCGGCGCTGCGGGAGATCCCCTACGGCGAAACGGTGTCCTACGGCGAGCTGGCGGAGCAGATCGGCAAGCCCAGCGCGTCGAGGGCGGTGGGGCTGGCCAACGGGAAGAACCCGATCGGCATCATCGTGCCCTGCCACCGGGTGGTCGGCGCGGGCGGCGGCCTGACGGGTTACGGCGGTGGCCTGGACCGCAAGCAGTACCTGCTGGCGTTCGAGGCTCAGGGGGCGACGATGCCGCTGCTGTAGGCGTAGCGGATGGCCTCGGGGCGGGTGCGGACGCCGATCTTGGCGAAGAGGTTGTTGATGTGGGTCTTGACGGTGGTCTCGCCGATGAACAGGGCGGCGGCGATGTCGGCGTTGGCGAGGCCGCGGGCGATGAGGGTGAGGACCTCGGCCTCCCGGGCGGTGAGACCGGCGGGCGGCGGGGCGGGCGTGGCGAGGGCGGCGACGAGGCGGCGGGAGACGGCGGCGTCGAAAGTGGACTGACCGGCGGCGACGGCTCGCAGGGCGGCGGTGATCTCGGCGCGGCCGGCGTCCTTGGTGAGGTAGCCGCGGGCGCCGGCCTGCAACGCGGTGGTGATGGACTCGTCGTCGGAGTAGGTGGTGAGCACGACAACGGCGAGGTCCGGGTGAGCGGCAGAGATGCGGCGGGTGGCCTCGACGCCATCCATGACGGGCATGCGAAGGTCCATGAGCACAACGTCGACGGCTACGGAAGTCACTAGTTCCAAGGCTTCCGAGCCGGTGCCGGCGGAGCCGACGACCTCGATGTCGTCGGCGAGGTCGAGCAGGGCGACCAGGCCCTCGCGCATCACCAGTTGGTCGTCGACGACGACAACCCTGATCATTCCGGCACCTCGGCGGTCACGAGCCAGCCCTCTCCCGATCGTCCCGCGGTCAGCGTGCCACCGACGAGGGCGATCCGCTCCCGCATCCCGGTGAGCCCATGCCCGGGAACACCGGTATCGCCGACGAAAGCGTTGTACACCCTCAAACAGACGCTTGAACCGTAGTCGAGCGACACGGAGACGGCCGAGCCGGGGGCGTGCTTGGCGGCGTTGGTCAGCGCTTCCCGAGCGATCCTCAGCAACGCCACGGTGGCGCCGGCCGGCAATGGCCGGACCGTGCCGGTGACGACGAAATCCACCTCCAGACCACGATCCCGCCGACCGTCCTCGATGAGGCCGGACAACGCCTCGTCCAACGCCACGACGTCGGCCCGCAGGGCGGCAACGGCCCGGCGGGCCTCGTCCAGGCCCTCATGAGCCAACAAACGGGCCCGTTGCACCCGGAGCAACCCGCCGTCCAGGTCGCCGCGCTCGGACAACAGCGCCTCGGCGACCTCCAGCTGCACACCCAGGGCGCCAAGGGAATGAGCCAACACGTCGTGCATCTCCCGGGCGATCCGGGCCCGCTCGTCCAACGCGGCGTAGGAAGCGAGCAGCCGGGCCCGCATCTGGTGCTGCCGGGAACTCAACCCGATCAACGCCATGATCAGCAGCACGGCCAGGTCGCCGAACAGGGAAGTAGCGCCCTGGTTCCAGGCCAAGGTCCCGCCGCCGGCGATCACGAACGTCAGACCGAGCACGGCGGCCAGCACCCGGGACGACAGCCGGGGCAGCGAGCACGTGACCGCCAGCCCGACACAGGTGAGCAGCACGGGAGTGCCGTCGGGCGCGGGCCCGATCGCCGCCACCGACACCAGCAGGCAGGCCAGCAGCAGGGCGGTCGCCGTCCGGGGCGAACGGCGGTCGAGCAGCACAAAACCGAGCCAGCAGGCCAGGCCGACGCCGTAGAGCAGCCAGAGCCAGGCCGGTGTCGGCCGCTGCACGGTGGCCAGCGTGATCACGAACACGGCGGTCCCGACCAGGCCGACCACCAGCCACGGGGGACCGATCCGATCGAGCAGTCGCACGAGCATCAGGCTGCCACGTCAGCGGCCCGTCCGCCGCCAGATCAGCGCCAGCACGAAAACCAGCACGATCAACGCGACCACCCCGGCCCCGATCATCAGGAACCGGACCATCAGGAACTCCAGCACGGCGCCCATCAGCGGCGCTCCTTGACCACACGCTCGACGACCATGTTCGCGAGCCCGCCTCGGCGACGGGCCGACTCGCGGATCATCGGCTCGACCATGTCCCGCGCCCGGTCGAGCTTGCCCAGCCGCCGCAGGATCATGGCCACGGCGAACAGCGCGAGCACGACCAACGCGATCACGCCGCCGATAATGGCGAAGCGAATCGCCAGGTACTCCAGGTAGATCTCCATGGCCCGGACGCTACGGAGAGACCCGGGTGGACCAGCACCTCCCGGCGGTGGAGATCGGGGTGGACCGCGCCTCCACTGCTCAGGGCTTCAGCAGCACCCGGATCGGGTGGCCGTCGTGCTCGCGCAGCCGGCGGATGCCCTCCTCGAAGTCCTCCAGCGGCAGCACGGCGCTGACCGACGCGGACAGGTCGAGGCGGCCCCGGGAGACCAGTTCCACCAGGTCGGACAGGTGCTTCATCTTGTAGCCGAGGTGCCCGATGACGGCGTGCCGGCGGCCGAGGAACGAGCCCTCGCGGCCGAGTTCGATGTTCTCGGCGCTGATGCCGACCAGCACGACCTTGCCCCGCTGGCCGAGCACGCCGTTGGCCTGCGCCACCGTGGACGTGCGGCCGACGCAGTCGAACGCCACCCGCAGCCCGCGGCCGTCGGTGATCTCCTTGATCCGGTCCGGGGTGTCCGCGGCCAGCGGGTCCAGCACGAAGTCCGCGCCGAGCGCGAGCGCCCGGTCACGCACGCCGGCCACCGGGTCGAGGCCGATGATCGGCGACGCGCCGGCGAGCCGGGCCAGCTGCACCAGGTGCGAGCCGATGCCGCCCAGCCCCCACACGCCCACCGACTGCGCCATACGAAGATCGGCCGTCTCCAGCGCCCCGTACGGCGTGGCGACGGCGTCGGCCAGCACGGCCGCCTGCTCCATGGGCACGTTGTCCGGCACGGAGATCAGCGACACGCCCGGCGTGACCACGTACTCCGCCCACGCGCCGTCGTACGCGAAGGCCATGACCTCCAGCGCCTCGCAGTCGTCGATCGTGCCGCCGAACACGCACGACCGGCAGCGCCCGCAGGCCCGGCCGGCGGCGATCGCCACGCGGTCCCCGACCTGCCAGTGCCGCACGTCGCTGCCCACCGCCGCGACCGTGCCCGACGCCTCATGGCCCGGCGTGATCGCCGGCAGCTGGGCCGGGATGTGGCCGTCGAACTGGCTCAGGTCGGAGTGGCAGATGCCGCACGCCGCGACCCGCACCACCACCTCGCGCGGCCCCGGGCGCGGCACCGCCACCGTCTCCAGGCTCAGCTTTCCCGACTCGGCGTGGAATCGGACGGCGCGCATGGTCTCGGGCAGGCTCAACGGCGGAATCCCTTCCAGTGCAACGTTTGTGCGCCCGACGCTACGACAGGCCCCGCGCCCGTGCCAACGCCTTCACGGCTTGATGACCTCGTTCCAGTGAATTTCATGCTCGTACAGCCAGGCCCGCACCTCCGGCCGGGCGTTGTCCCTGGCCTCCTCGGGGGTGCGGACCTGCCGCGCCGTCAGCTCGGCCAGCCGCTGGGCCCTTGGCGCGCGAATGCGCTGGTACGTGGCGAAAGCCTGCTCCAGATCGGGGATGTCCCGCACGCACATCGCGAGGATCACGCTGTCCTCCAACGCGATCGACGCGCCCTGGGCCGCGGAGGTGGCGCTCAGGTGGGCGGCGTCGCCGACCAGCGCCATCCGCGCGTTGTGCCAGTGCGGCAGCTGCTCGGGCAGGTGGTGAATGGCGGTGGCCAGCACCTCCTCGTGCTCGGCGCCGACGATCCGGCGCGGCACTTCGCCCGGGGCATCGGCGAACTGCGCGGCCAGCGCCTTGAGCCACGGCCCGTCCCCCTCGCCGGGCACGCCGGAGGCCCAGAAGGTCTCGTTGTCCGGCGACGTCGTGTAGACCACGCCGCCGGCCACCAGCCGGCAGGTGTCCGGCACGATGGGGATCGAGGTGTCGCGGCTGTAGCCGTACACCAGCGTGAGCCCGGTGAACTGTGGCTGCGGCGCCTCCGGGTCGATCAGGTTGCGAGTCGTCGACCAGACGCCGTCCGCGCCGACCAGGAAGTCGCCCTCGGCGGTGCTGCCGTCGGCAAACGTTGCCACCACACGGTCGGAGCCCGCGGCGCTCACCAAGCGTTTGCCGTGCTCGATCTTCCCGCCCCGCCGGAGCAATTCCCCTTGCAGGGCACGGTAGAGATCGGCCCGTCGGATCGTGCGTGGGCCGTCGGGATCGGGATGGCCGGTGCCGAGCGGCCCGCTGGCGAAGATCGTGTCGGCCGGGTCGAGGTATTCGACGTTGGTGGTGCGGAACGACCGCTCGATCACCGGCCGGTCCGCGTCGATCGCCCGCAGCGCGTCCATTCCGTTGTGCATCACCATGAGCCACGCGCCGACATCGTCGCCACCGCTGGGATAGGCCTCGTACACGGTCGAGGTCACGCCGGCCTTGCCCAGCGCCAGTGCGGTCGCGGCGCCGGCGATGCCGCCGCCGATGATCAGTGCGTGAGTCATGGATGTCCGTCCGTGGTGGCCAGCGGCGGCGGGATGAAGGTGAGGTCAAAGCTGGACTCCGGCGGGGATGGCGGGAGGAAGATGCCGCTGGGCAGCCGGAAGTAGGTGGTCGGCCGGGTGTAGGTGGGCCGGATGGTGGTGCTGCGGCTGGGCCGGTCGTCGTTGGACACGTCGGCGATCACGAACACGGCGACGACGGCGACGAGGGCGGCGCCGTAGAGGGCGAAGATGCCCATGCGGCGGGAGTTGGCGCGGCGAGTGGGCGCGGTGTCGACGGTGACGGTGGTGGACTGCACGACTTCGGCGGCGAAACGCCGCTTCGGATCGACGCGCAAGGACGCGAGGTGCAGGCGGAGGCGGTCGACGCCGGAGGGGTGGTCGACGGCCTCGAAGACCAAACCGTTCAATTCAGCGAAGGGCAGCACGTGCACGCCGTCGGCCCGCAGCTCGCTGACGACGAGCTTGCTGGGGCCGGTCCACGACAGCCGCCAATGGGCGCTGCCGGCCTCGACCAGGTAGTGCCCGACCAAGGCGTGCAGGGCCTCGCACAGCCGGGCGATGGCACGATGCGGGTCGCCGGTGTCGAAACGGGCGGCCAGCAGCGCGGCTTCGCCATCGGAAAGCACGTCGAACACGGTGGCAAGGGTGGCATCGGGACCGTCGAGCAGCATCCGGGCGGAGGCGATCGGCGCGGCCTGCCGGGCGGCCTTGGCCATCCACCGCGCCGACGGCAGGGCCTCCACGTCGTGATCGGGCAGCAGGTGCCGCAGGAGCTCCCGCTTGGGATAACGCCAGGTCGTGGGCTCGCCCAGCCGGGAAGGGACCTCGGCGTCCATCGCCGCCAGCCGGGCCAGCCGGTCGGCGGTGCTGGGATGGCTGGCGAACGGGCTGCGCCGCTCCGGCTCGGGGTCCGTGACCTCGATCGGACGATCCACGAGCATGGCCGCGAACATGGCCAGCGGATCCTCGGGCGCGTAGCCGGCGGCCGCGGTCCGGTTCAGGTACTGGCGTAGGAACAGCTGCCAGCGGGCGTCGATCGAGGCCAGCGACCGCAGCGCCGTGGCGATGGCCTCGGGCCCGGCGATGCGGGCGGCGACGGCGTCGGCCTCGAACTCCTGCCGACGCCGCACCGCGAAGGAGATCCGCGCGTAGATGTGGGTGTAGCCGATGAACATCCGGGCGAACAGCCCGGCCGGCCAGAAGCGGAGGTGGCTGGCCTCGATGAGGTTGTCCTGGAGCCGGTCCAGCGCCGCGTAGCCGCGGTGCACGACCACGCCGACCCGGGTGTGCCCGCCGATGTGGTGCCCGAACTCGTGGCCGAGCAGCGCCCGGATCTCGTTGGCCGGCAACGCGGCCAGCAGCGGCAGGCCCAGGGTGAGCCGGCGGCGGCCGGGCAGCAGGCCTAGCAGCCGCGCGTCCTCCGTGACCGAGGCGTCGACCTCGCTGTTGAGCCGCAGCTCGTCCGGCGGGCGGATGCCGGCCTCGGCCGCCACCTGCCTGACGAACGCCCACAGCTCCGGCGCGTCCTCCTCGTCCACCTGCACGGAATCGGCGTCCGAGCCGGCCCTGCCGGCCGAGACGAGGCCGCTGGCCACGGCCACCAGCGCGGCCAGCGAGGCGAAGGGCAGCACCACGATCTGCGGGGCGAAGTTGTCGACCTCGCCCCGCACGAAGCCCTGCGTCGACCAGACGGCCAGGACCACCAGTGCGACGGCGACCGCGATGCCGAGCAGGGCCAACACGTACACGCCGAACAGCAGGGCGATCGCCAGGGCCGCGCGCAGCGTGGTCATCCGCGCCCCCACCAGCGCTGTGCTTGCCCTCGATCCACGGCCGCGTGCACCCGGTTGGCCTCGTTGTCGGCCCGGTCGCCGCACAGCAGCACCGCTCGGGCCATCAGCCGCGGACAGGACGTCCGGAAGAACTCGTCCAAGTCGGTCATCCGCCCTCCCCACGAGCGATCACCAGCCAGCCCCCGTCGTCCCGGCGCGCCACCGTGGGGCCCGCGACAACCGGCCCAGCAACCACACCCGCGACCGCTCGGCGCCCAACATCATCCCCAGCGTGCCATCCCGAACACCAGTCGCGCACCGGCCAAAAGTGCCGTCAGCAGCCAGGGTGCGTCGTGTCCTCCCGTCTCGGTCCGTCACGAGGAGACAGCCGCGCCGCGAATGTTCATCGTGTCGCTAACTGTACTCAGTGGTACAGTCGCGGGATGAGTGAGGCGGGACGGGCGGCGCCCTCGGGCGCGCGGGCGGACGGCAAGCGCAAGGCCATCGTGGAGGCGGCCCTGCTGGCGTTCCTGGCCGACGGCTTCGACGTGAGCATGGACCGGATCGCGGCGGCGGCCGGCGTCTCCAAGGTCACCGTGTACAACCACTTCGACAGCAAGGAGAATCTGTTCCGGGCGGTGGTGTCCGGGCAGCTGCACAACGCGCTGTCGGTGGTGGAGCAGCTGGTGGAGTCCCGCCTCGGCGACTCCGACGACGTGCGCGCCGAGCTGACCAAGGCCTGCCGGGCCTGGGTGACGGCGCTGACGCTGCCGGACATGATGGCGCTGCGCCACCTGGTCGTCGGCGAGTCCAAGCGGTTCCCGGAGCTGGGGGAGACCTGGCTGGAGCACGGCCCGAACCGCCTGCACGAGGTGTTCGTGACCGCGCTGACCAGGCTCAACCAGCGCGGCGTGCTGGACATCCCCGACGTCGAGCTGGCGGTCCTCCAGCTCTCGGGCCTCGTGCTCTCCCCGAACTTGGTGTACGGCGCCTACGGCCGCACGCCGGGCAAGAAGCTGGCGGACCGGCTGATCGTCGCCGGCGTGGACATGTTCCTCGGCTACTACGGGACCGACTGAAGCCGGCCCGGGCGGTGATCGGCGTTGACGGGCTTGTGTCCTAGAACCCGAAGATCGCCTGGGCGTTGGTGTCCAGGATCGCCGTCGCCTGCTCGGCCGTCACGGTCTTGGTGACGTAGTCGATGGCCTCCTGGTACTCCTGCTTGGCCTGGTAGGGAAAGTCGGTGCCCAGCACGAGGCGGTCGGCCCCGAAGGTGTCGACGGCGGCCCGCAGCGCCGGGGCGTGGTCGTGCCCGACGGTGTCGAACCACATCCGGCCGGCGGCCACGCTCGGCAGCTCCGGCGTGCCGGGGGCCTCCCAGGGCACCTGGTGGTCGGTGCGGTTGAGCACCATCGGCAGTGCGCCGCCCAGGTGCGAGGCGATGATCTTCAGGTCGGGGTGGCGGCTGGGGATGCCGGCCAGGATCAGGTGCATGATCGCGACGGTGTCCTCGATGGGCGCCCCGATCGACCAGGTCAGGTTGTGGCCGGCGATGAGCTCGGCCCCGGCGCCCTCGCCGGCCGGGTGCACGTACAGCACGCTGCCGCGACGGTTGAGCTCCTCGTACAGCGGCTCGAACAGGGGATCGCCGAGGCCGCGCCCGAGCACGGACGTGGTGACGGCGGCGCCGACCATGCCGAGGTCGTCCAGGGCGCGGGTGAGCTCCTTGAGCGAGGCGTCGACGTGCGGCAGGGGCAGGGCGGCGAAGGCGCGGAACCGCTCGGGGTGCTTGGCCACGATGCCGGCGTACTCGTCGTTGGCCAGCCGTGCGGCGCGGACGGCGGCGGCCTCGTCGGCCAGGTGTGGCGAGACGGGCGTGACCGACAGCACCTGCCGGTCGACGCCGGCCGCGTCGAGCTGGGCGAACCGGTCGGCCAGCTCCTGGTCCGCCGATCCGGCGCCGAGGCCGCGCTGGGCCTGCGTGGGCACGCCCAGTTCGGTCATCAGGTCCAGGTAGCTCTCGCTCCACAGGTGGGCGTGCACGTCGATACGCATCTCGGGACCTCCGCTCAAATGAACTGATCCGTACAGTTCACTTACCTCCGTCACGGTACGCTCCCCGGTGGTGCTGTCAAGTGGGGGGAGCAGACGTGACCAACGCTCGCGTGCAGACGGTCGTGGACACGGTGTTCGGGCACGAGCTGGCCGATCCGTACCGGTGGATGGAAGAGGGGCCTGAGCTCCGGGAATGGCTCCTGGCCCAGGGTGCGAAGACCAAGGAGCACCTCACCGGGCTGCCGCTGCGGGCGGAACTGCTGGCGCGACTGGACGAAGTCACCAGGGACACCGTCGAGGTCACCTCCTTCGCCATGGCCGGCAACCGCGTGTTCTTCCTGCGCCAGACCGGTGATGTGCCGGTGCTGGTGGTCCGCGAGGGCGGCGAGGAGCGGGTGCTGCTCGATCCGGCCACGATCGAGGGCGACGAGCACAGCACCCTCGAATTCTTCGACCCGAGCCCGGACGGCCGCCTGGTCGCCTGCGGCCTGGCCCAGGGCGGCTCCGAGCAGTGCCACGTGCACGTGCTGGACGTGGCCACCGGCGACCTCACCCCGACCGAGATCACGCATTCGCTCCAGGGCCACCCGACCTGGCTGCCCGACGGCTCGGGTTTCTTCTGCCACCGCCGCCCGGCGCCCGATCCGGCCGTGCCGGCCGACCGGCGGCGCGACAACAGCGCGACCTGGTTCCAGGCGATCGGCGGCGGCGAACCGACGATCACGTTGCGGCGCGGTCACAATCCGACGCTACCGTTGTCGCCGATCGACCGCGCCTTCGTGGTGCTGCCCGGGGACAGCGAGCTGGCGTTCGCGCTGATCTCGCACGCCGCCTCCGCTGGCTCGCTGTCCGAGGAACTGTCCGAGTTCTCCCTGTACGCCACCGATCGCGCCGCCCTGGCCGATCCGACCACCTGTGTGTGGCGCAAGATCATCGACCCGGCCGACGAGGTCACCGGCTACGCGATCCACGGCGACACGATCTACGTCGTCACGCACAAGGACGCCCCGCGGTCCGAGGTGCAGGCCTGGTCGCTGACCGACGGCACGCGCCGGACCGTGGTGCCCGGCGGCGACCGGGCCGTGATGGGCGTCAAAGTCGTCGGCGATCACCTGGTGATCCGCGACATCGACGCCGGGACCGCCCGTATGCGGCGAATTCCGTTAGCCGGCGGGGACATCGAGGAGATCCCGCTGCCCACCGGCGGCACCATCGCGCAGTGGACGGCCCACCCCGACGGCAAGTCGGCGCTGATCGTGTTCAGCTCGTGGACGCAGCCGCCGACCGCCTACCGCTACGACGGCGAGTTGCACGACACCGGTTGGATCCCACGCTCTCCGGTGGATTTCTCCGACATCGAGGTCACCCAGCTGCGCGCCTCGGCCCGTGACGGCGTGCTCGTGCCATTGACCGTGTTGCACCGCAAGGGACTCGCGCTCGACGGTAACAACCCGACCATGATGACCGGCTACGGCTCGTACGGGCTCGTGCTGCGTCGGGCGTTCAATCCCCGGCTGCTGCCGTGGCTGGAGCGCGGCGGCGTGTACGCCTTGGCCGGCCTGCGTGGCGGCGGCGACCACGGCCACGAGTGGCACGCGGCGGGGCGCCTGCTCACCAAGGAGAACACCATCTCCGACTTCATCGACTGCGCCGAGTACCTGGTCGACACCGGCTACACCAGCCCGGAACGGCTGGCCGGCGAGGGCGCCAGCGCCGGCGGCATCCCCACCGGCGGCGCGCTCGTTCGCCGCCCGGACCTGTTCGCGGCCATGGTGTCGCAGGTCCCGGTGTTCAACACGACCCGCATGGAGTTCAGCGAGAACGGCCCGATCAACGCGCCGGAGTTCGGCACCCAGACCACCGAGGAAGGCCTGCGGGCGCTGCTCATCGTGGACAGCTACCTGCGTGTGGTCGACGGCGCCGAGTATCCGGCCGTGCTGATCACTGCCGGCCTGAACGACCCGCGCGTAGCGGCGTGGCAGCCGGCCAAGATGGCCGCCCGGCTCCAGGCCGCGACCGCGTCCGACCGGCCGGTGCTGATCCGCGTGGAGCAGCACGGCGGCCACGGCCTCGGGTCGACCCGCGACCAGCGCAACGCCGTGATGGCCGACATCTTCGCCTTCCTGGCGGCCGAACTCGAACCGTGACCGCTCAGTGCGCCGCGAGCCAGGCATTCTGGGCGGCGAGCTCGCGGGTGGCGACGGTGATGGGGAACGCCGTGAAGCCGTGCACGGCCTCGGCGACAACCTCCACCTCGCAGGGGTTTCCGGCGGCCTGCCAGCGTGCGGACATGAACAGGGTGTCGTCGAGCAGCGGATCGTTGCCGCCCACGACAAAACGAGCCGCCGGCAGGTCGTGGAGGTCGGCGTACAGCGGGGAGATGTCCGGCGCGTGCAGCTCGGCCTCGGACAGCCCTGGGAACGACTGCGCCCGGAACCAGCGCTCGGAAAGCGTTCCGGTGACCAGGTTCTGCTCGCCGTAGGCCCGGGCACTCGGCGTCAAGGCCATGTCGTAGACGCCGTACGACAGGTGGGCGGCGCTGAATGCCCGGTGCTGGCCGGATTCCCTCAGCCCCAGCAACACCTGCACTGCCAACTCGGCGCCGGCGGACTCGCCGCCGAGCAGCAGCCTGGAGGTGCCGAACTCGGTGACAGAGGTGGAAACCAGCCATCGAGCGGCGTCGACGCAGTCGTGCACGGCGGCGGGGTGAGGGTGCTCGGGCGCCAGGCGGTAGTCGACGGACACGACCGCGAGTCCGGTCTGCTCGGCCAGGGCCCACAGCCGGACGTCCTGGTTGCGCGCGGAGCCGAGGACCCGGCCGCCCGGGTGCATGTGCAGGTAGACGCCGCGAACCTCGGCCGGCGTGAACACCCGCACGGCCACGTCGCCGTCGCGGCCGGGCACCACCCGGTCCACGCCTTCGTCCAGGACCTTCGGCGGCGGGAAGACGCCGAAACCGGCCCGGACCTGGGCGATGTCGTCCACTTCGTACACCGGCGGCACCGTGGCCAGGGTCTCGGCCAGCCGCCGGTTGAAGGCGACGGTCTCCTCGGCCACATCCTGGCCCGTGGTCACGATCGACATCCACCCAGTATCGCGCGGGTCCCGTTCAGCATCACACCGAACCGTCGACTCAACTCGTGGGCGCGATCGGCGGTTTCTGCCTACCGTGTGGACAGCAGCACGAACCGACAGGAGAACCATGTCCGCCACCTCGCCGCGGGTCGACTTCTACTTCGATCCCGCCTGCCCGTTCGCGTGGATCACGTCCCGCTGGATCCTGGAGGTCGAGCAGCACCGCGACATCGACCTGCACTTCCGGGTGATGAGCCTGTCGGTGCTCAACGAGCACCGCGAGATCGAGCCGTGGTACCGCGAGTTCTGCGACCGGGCCTGGGGTCCCGTGCGGGTCTGCATCGCCGCCGCCCAGCAGCATGGCGACGACGTGCTGCGTGACCTGTACACCGCGCTCGGCACGCGGATCCACAACGGTGGCAACAAGGACTACGACGCCGTCATCACCGAAGCCCTGGCCGAGGTCGGCCTGCCCGCCGAGCTCGCCGCCGCCGCGCACAGCACCGACCACGACGAGGAGCTGCGCAAGAGCCACCACCGCGGCATGGACCCCGTCGGCGACGAGGTCGGCACCCCGACCATCCACATCGACGAGGTCGCCTACTTCGGCCCCGTCCTGGCCTCGATCCCCCGCGGCGAGCGTGCCGCCGAGCTCTTCGACGCCGCCCGCGTCCTGGCCGGCTTCCCGCACTTCTTCGAGCTCAAGCGCAGCCGCAACGCCGACCTCGACTTCAGCTGACCCGCGCAGTCCCGAACGGCCGCCCGCGGTGGGCGGCCGTTCTTGCTTCCCGGTAACGATCCCTTTGTCCGTTTTCCCAGCTAGTGGCCATGAATTCGATCGCCGGCCCGAGTAACGCGGCCGCCCACGTCCTCGATACGGGCGACAAGGTGGGCTACCAGCTCAAGGGGAGAAGTCGACATATGCGCACGCGCGCCGTCGCAGCGATGCTGGCTGCGGTAATAGGCACGTCAACCCTGGTCGCGACGGGCGTCGCGGCCGCGGACACCGGTCCTGACCTGTGGGTGATTCCGCTCGGCAACTGCTCCGACCAAGGGCCGGGCACGGTCGCGCAGCCCCTCTGCACGGCGCAGGGCGCGGCCGACGTGGCCCAGCCGGGCGACACGGTGCACATCACGGGCGGTCAGTGGGGCGAAATCGATGTGACCCACTCCGGCCGGCCGGGCGCGCCGATCACGTACCTGGCGGACGGGAACAACGGCTTCTTCGGGCCGATCCAGCTCGGCTACGACCCGCACTTCAACGCCCTGCAGCACGCCGTCACCATGCACGGCGTGCACGACATCGTGGTGCGTGGCAACTTCCAGGCCGCGGGCCTGTCGTCGGCGGTGCTGATCGACAACTCGACCGACGTCACCGTGGACGGCATGACCGTCTACGGCAACGGAACCCCGCCGCCGGCCAGCGACGGCATCGACATCACCGGCGCGAGCGCCCGGATCACCCTGAGCCGCAACGACATCGAGCACCGTGGCGCGGCCGGCATCGCCGTCGGGGCCGGTGTCACCGGCGCCGTCGTCACCACCAACGTGCTCGCCAACAACGCCGGCCCCGGCATCCAGGTCACCGACTCGGCGGCCACGGTCGTCACCTCGAACACCGTGCTGACCAACTGTCCGGTC
This sequence comes from Kutzneria sp. NPDC051319, assembly GCF_040682195.1. NCBI lineage: Bacteria > Bacillati > Actinomycetota > Actinomycetes > Pseudonocardiales > Pseudonocardiaceae > Kutzneria > Kutzneria sp. NPDC051319. The sequence goes on from NZ_JBFBAM010000004.1 coordinate 249,606, forward strand.
GGCATCTCGCTGACCGGCGCCTCGGCCGGCGCGTCCATCCAGAACAACGTGCTGAGCGGCAACGGCGTGAACCGGTCGGCCTGCAAGACGGGCAGCTTCGCCGAGCTCTCGGTGGCCGCGACGGCCACCGCCGGCACGACCGCCGCGTACAACCTGTTCGGCCCGGCCGCGAAGACCCCGTACCGCTGGGCCGACACGACCTACGCCGACCCGGCTGCCTTCACCGCCGGCACCGGGCAGGGCGCGCACGACCTGGTCGGCGACCCGATGACCACGCACCCCAAGGCCTGGACCGTGCAGAACGGCTCGCCGGTGATCGACTCGGCCAACGACACCGCCCCCGGCGAGCTGGCCAGCGACCTCACGCACTCGCCGCGGGTGGACGACCCGCTGGTCGCCGGCATCGGCACGCACGACCGCGGGGCCGTCGAGCTGCCGGACCCGTTCGCGATCACCCAGCTCACGGTGACCCCCGACCAGGGCCCGCACCCGCTGCCGGTGACCGCGTCGGTCCAGGTCAGCAACCCCTGGTCCACGCCGCTGACCTACACCTACGACTTCCAGGACGGCAGCCCGGTCGTCACCACCGACACATCCGTCACCCACGTCTACCAGCAGCGCAGCGGCGCCTACCCGTACCTCGTCTCCGTGACGGCGACCGCGCCCTCCGGCGTCGCCGTCCACGACACGGGTCAGGCCCTGGTGACCGACCCGGCGCCGGAGGTCGCCCGGCTGAGCGCCTTCCAGGACGAACCGCTGAGCGTCGTCACCGACGCTTCGGCCTCGACGGACGCGTGGAAGATCACCGACTACGTCGTCGACTACGGCGACGGCACCGCGCCGGTCGATTCCCGCAGCGCCAACAGCAGCCACTCCTACCTGAACCCGGGCGTCTACACGGTCGCGCTGACCATCAAGGACTCGACCGGCGCCACCGCGCACACCACCCAGCGGGTGACCATCGGCGGCCTGTACAACCCGGTCGCCCCGACCCGGCTGCTGGACACCCGCGACGGTGGCACGCTCGTCAACGGCGGCCAGCTGAACCTGAAGATCGCCGGCACACACGGTGTGGCGGCCACCGGCGTCACGGCGGCCGTGCTCAACGTGACCGCCACCAACCCGACCGCCGACAGCTTCCTCACCGTCTTCCCGCACGGGCAGCCGGAGCCCAGCACCTCCAATCTCAACTTCGACGCCGGCCGGACGGTGCCGAACCTGGTGACCGTGCCGGTCGGCGCCGACGGCTCCATCGACATCGCCAACCGCTTCGGCTCCGTCGACGTGATTGTGGACCTCGAGGGCTACTACAGCGATCGGTTCCCGGGCGGTAACCAGTACGCCTACATCCCCGGCACACCGACCCGGGCACTCGACACCCGCACCGACGGCGGCTCAATCGGCCCTGGCGGCACGCGCGTGCTCAGCCTGTTCGGCAAGCTACCGGCCTCCGCGAGCACCATCGGAGCGGTGGTGCTCAACGTGACGGTGACCAACCCGACCGCCGGCAGCGTGCTCACCGCGTATCCGGACGGCACGCCGCTGCCCGGCGCCTCCAACCTCAACTTCACCGCCGGGCAGACCACATCCAACCTGGTGGTGGTCGGCGTGAGCGCGGACGGCAAGGTCGACCTGCACAACCTCGCCGGCAACGCCGACGTCGTCGTCGACTACGTCGGCGCGTACGCCCTGACCAACCCGCCGACCGTGATCGGGATGCCGTTCCTGCCGCTGGCTCCGGCCCGGCTGCTCGACACCCGCACCGACGGCGGCCCGGTCGGCGCCGGCCAGACCCGGTCGCTGCACGTCGCCGGGGTCGGCGGCGTGCCGGCCGACGCGACCGCCGTGGTCCTGAACGTCACCGTGGCCGACGGCACCGCGGACAGTTTCCTCACGGTGTTCCCCGGCGGCACGGCCCGGCCCGGCGTGTCCAACCTGAACTTCGGCGCCGGCAAGATCATCCAGAACCAGGTGGTCGTGCCGGTCGGAGCGAACGGCGACATCGACTTCTCCAACCTGGCCGGCAACGTCGACGTGATCGCCGACGTCTTCGGCTACTTCTCGCACTGACCTCCGTTCCCGCCGCCGCCTGCTGGACAGCCCCCGATCGAGCCGCCGTTCCCACCCACTGGACCAGGCTCGGTTCGGGGGCTGCTCAGGTAGCCTGACCTGCCGGAATGCGCGCGCGGCCGGGCACAGCGCCCCGCCCACTCGGTAAACTCCACTGCCGTGAGCGAGCCCACCCGGCAGCGGACGCTGTGGCAGCGCGGCATCGCCGCCCCCATCCGCGCGTTCCTGCGCACGGAGTCGGCCAGCGCGGGCGTGCTGGTGGCCGCGATCGTCGTGGCGCTGCTGTGGTCCAACGTGGACACCAGCTCGTACGAGTCGTTCTGGCACATCACGTTGTCGGTGCGGCTGGGCGGCATGGAGGTCGTGGAGGACCTGCGGGAGTGGGTGAACAGCGGCCTGATGACGTTGTTCTTCCTCGTCGTCGGTCTCGAAGCCCGCCGCGAGTTCGACCTGGGCGACTTCCGTGACCGGCGCCGGTTCCTGCTGCCGTTCAGCGCGGGCCTGGTCGGCCTGGCGCTGCCGGCGCTGATCTACACCGTGGTCAACCTCGGCGGGCCGGGCGCGCACGGCTGGGGCGTCGCGATGTCCACCGACACCGCACTCGCCCTCGGTCTGCTCACCCTGCTCGGCCGCGGCGTGCCGGACCGCGTGCGGGTCTTCCTCCTCACCGTTTTTGTCGTGGACGACCTCGTGTCGTTGCTGGTGATCGCCATCGCCTACAGCGAGCAGATCAGCGTCCTGCCGCTGATCATCGCCGTGCTGGTGTTCGTCGCCCTGGTTGTCCTCCGCGTGATCGGCGTGCGCAGCGGCGTCGTGCACGCCCTGCTCGGTGTCATCTCCTGGCTCGCGCTGCTGGAAAGCGGCGTCGATCCCGTGGTTGTCGGCCTCGGCGTCGGCCTCGCGACGTCGGCGTACACGCCGGCCCGCGACGACCTCGAACGGGCCACCGGCCTGTTCCGGCTGTTCCGCGAGCAGCCCACCGCCGAGCTGGCGCGGGAGGCCACCACCGGCCTGAACCGGAGCCTGTCGCCCAACTCCCGGCTGCAGAACATGTTCCACCCGTGGACCAGCTACGTCATCGTGCCGCTGTTCGGCCTGGCCAACGCCGGCGTCGCCATCGACGGCGGCTTCCTGGCCCGCGCCTACACCTCGCCGGTGACGCTCGGCATCATCCTCGGCTACGTCGTCGGCAAGCCCGTGGCCGTCGTCGGCACCACCTGGCTGATCACCCGCTCCAGCCGCGGCCGCATCCGGCCGCCGGTCGGCTGGCTGGCGGTCGCCGGCAGCGGCACCATCGCCGGCATCGGCTTCACCGTCTCCCTGCTCATCGCCACGCTGGCCCTGCGCGGCCAGGAACTCGACCAGGCCAAGGTCGGCGTGCTCTCCGCGGTCCTCCTCTCATCCGGTGTCACCTGGGCCGTCTACCACACGACCCGCTACCTCTCGCCCAAGAAGAAGGCGCTGGCCCTGCTCGGCACCTCCGAGCAGCTCATCGACCTCGTCGACGAGGTCGACCCGGCCCGCGACCACATCCGTGGGCCCGCGGACGCCTCGGTCACCGTCGTCGAGTACGGCGACTTCGAGTGCCCCTACTGCGGTCTGGCCGAACCTGTCGTGCGCGACCTCCTCACCGACACCGATCTTCGTTACGTGTGGCGGCATCTGCCGCTCACCGACGTCCATCCCCGCGCCGAACTCGCCGCCGAGGCCTCGGAGGCCGCCGCCGCGCAGGGCGCCTTCTGGCCCATGCACGACCTGCTCATGCAGCGTCAGGACAACCTCCGCGTCACTGATCTCCTTTCTTACGCCGAGGAACTCGGCCTCGACCGCGAGCGCTTCCACGACGACCTCAAGCGCCACCAGCACGAGGCCCGCATCGCCCAGGACGTCCAGTCCGCCGACCTCAGCGGCGTCTCCGGCACCCCCACCTTCTTCATCAACGGCCAGCGCCACTACGGCGCGTTCGACCTCGACACCCTCTCCGCCGCGGTCAAGACTGCCCGGGCGAGGGCCGTGATCGAGCGCCACCAGGCGCGAAGCGCGTAGCCGTCACGCCTCGATCAGCTCAGGCGGCCGAACACCAAACCGACCCACAGCCATGCGTTGTACACGAACATGAGCGCGAAGATCCCGGTGGCCAACGGGATCCGCCGTCGGGCGAAACCCGCGACCATCAGGCCGAGCCCGATCGGGATGAACGGAATCGTCAGCACCAGCACCGTGCACACCAGGACTTCCAGCGCTCCCAACGCCACGCAGGCGATGACGAACAGCCGCCGCTGCGGGAAGAACATCGGCAGCACCAGCACCACCGCGATGCCGGCGGGGACGAGGTACGTGTCCACCGGATCGGCCGTGTACGGCCCGAACCCCATGGCCTGGGCTCGGAAGTACGCGAGCACATCTCCGGCGGCCAGCGAGATCACCGCCGGCGCGATGTTGATCAGTGGCAGCAGTCTTTGCCGCCAGGACACCCTGTCGTCCGTCGAAACCCTGCAGTCCGTCGAAACGCTGTCGTCCATCGAACCCCCCCGGTTTGAGCGACTGCTCAAACCGGAGCGTGAATTGAGCGATCGCTCAAGCCCGTGGAAATCAGATTGCCTCCGTTGTCTAGCCTCGATGAATGGGGCGGACCGTGGTGACGACGTCGATCCCGTACGTGAACGGGACACCGCACATCGGGCACGCGCTGGAGCTGGTGCAGGCGGATGTGCTTGCCCGGCACCGGAGACAGCGCGGCGACGAGGTGTGGGCGCAGACCGGGACGGACGACAACGCGCTGAAGAACGTGCGCAGCGCGGAAGCCGAGGGCATCCCGGTCGCGGACTACGTGGCCCGCATGGCGGATCGTTTTGTCGCACTGGGGGAGGGGTTGGACCTCTCCTTCGACGACTTCGTGCGCACCAGCACCGATTCACGCCACCGGCCTGTCGTCGAACGGCTGTGGCGGGCCTGCGAGCGCAGCGGCGACCTGTACCGCAAGTCGTACACGGGCCTGTACTGCGTCGGCTGCGAGTCGTTCGTCGAGGGCGACTGCCCGGAGCACGAGGAGAAACCGGAGCTGGTGTCCGAGGACAACTGGTTCTTCCGGCTCAGCCGCTACCAGGACCGGCTGGTCGAGCTGATCGGGACCGATGTCGTCGAGATCGTGCCCGCGACACGGAAGCGAGAGGTGCTCGCCTTCATCGCCGGCGGACTCGGCGACTTCAGTGTCAGCAGGAGTGTTTCTCGGGCTCGTGGCTGGGGAATCCCCGTGCCCGGCGACCCGGGCCAGGTGATCTACGTCTGGTTCGACGCCCTCGTCAACTATCTCACCGGAGCCGGTGATCGTTGGCACGACAGCGAACGCGTCCATGTGATCGGCAAGGGCATCATTCGCTTCCACGCCGTCTACTGGCCAGCCATGCTCCTCTCCGCCGGTCTGGAACTGCCGTCCCGGGTGCTGGTGCACGAGTACCTTACCGCGAATGGACGCAAGATCGGGAAGTCGCTGGGCAACACGGCCGATCCTCTAGGCGTGGCAACGCAATTCGGCTCCGACGCGTTGCGTTGGTGGCTGCTGTCGGACGTCGCACGAACCGGCGACACCGACTACTCGGACGACCGGCTGGAGACCCGGCTGAACGAGGACCTGGCCAACAATCTCGGCAACCTGGTCAACCGCACGGTGGCCATGGTGAGGAAGTATCGGGATGGTGTCGTTCCTGTTGTGCAACAACGGAATCCAGCAGCAGAGAATCTGCGGGCGGCGCGGCGGGAGGCGGCCGGGGCGATCGACACCGCGCTGCGGGCCTTCGACTTCCGGCGGGCGGTCGAGGCCGTGCTGCGCATCGGCGACGAGGCCAATCGTTTCGTTCAGGTCACAAAACCCTGGCAGCTCAACCGAAATTCGGCGGAGCTGGACGCCGTGCTGGCCGAGCTGGTCGCGGCGTGCCGGGACATCGCGGAGCACCTGACGCCGTTCCTGCCGGCTGCTGCCCGCCGCATCGCCGAGCAATGCGGCGGCGCGGTTGTGCCCGCGCCCAGCCCGGTGTTCCCGAGAAGTGTCAGACCCCGGCCCTAGCATCCTCGGCATGGACATCGACTACGCCACACCGGGTGTGTTCACCACCGTGGCCCCGGAGCAGGTCCCGCTGACCAAGGGCCTGCCCGAGGATCCGATCGGCATCTGCGCCGCGGTGCAGCAGCTGTTCATCCAGCCGACGGACGCGCCGGCCGCGGGCGTGCCCGAGGAGCGGCTGGCCGAGCGGAACATCCGCCCGGCCAACGCCCTCATCGACGCGCTGACGGCGATCGACCCGGCGCCGCTGGACGTGCCTAGGCCGCCGGACAAACGCGTGGTCGGAACCTGTCGGCACTGGTCGACCCTGGCCACGGCGCTGTTACGGCAACGGGGGATCGCCGCGCGGGCCCGTTGCGGCTTCGGCACGTACTTCGAGAAGGGCAAGAACCTCGACCACTGGGTCATCGAGTACCTCCAGGACGGCCGGTGGACCCGGGTGGACGTCGAGCACCTGCACCGGCCGTACGTGCCGAGTTCCGAGGACATGCCGGCCGGCGCCTTCCTGACCGGCGGCGAGGCCTGGCAGTGGTACCGGACCGGCGAGGTAGACGCCCAGCTGTTCGGTGTCGCGGGCGTCGATTTCGCCTGGGGCGTCGGGGAGATCCGCGGCAACCTGATCCGCGACCTGGCCGCCATGGTGAAGATCGAGACCCTGCCCTGGGACGAGTGGGGGCGCATGCAGGCCTCCTACCAGGGCCGCACCGGCGAGGAGTTCGACCAGCTCATGGATCGGATCGCCGACGCGTGCGGAGCCGACGACCCCGCCGCCATCGGTGCGGTCTACGCCGCCGAGGACCTGGCCGTTCCCGAGGAGGTGACGCGATAACCCTTGGGGGACAACTCAAATTCCAGGAGGACGTGTCCGCCAATGTCCGGTCGACATACTCGCCAGATGCAAATCCTTGTCACAGTGCCAATTGCCACCGTGACGGCGCCGCTACGCTGGCGACGGTACCGATACCCGTCGACGGCCGGTTCCGCACCGCGAGCGTCACCAGGCGTTCCTGGCTGCAGTCGTGATGCAGCCGGCACAGATTTTCGTGGTGGACAACTGAGCGGTATCGAACTCGGCGCAGCTCAGTCTGCGAGGACCTGCCTCGCCGGCAGTACCTGTGACTGAGCCAGCAGGCCGAAAATGTATGTTCACGCGATGTGCTCGGTTGCGAAGACGACCCGGTGGCGCTTTTCGCCGCGTTCGTGGAAGAAGACGTCCCATTGGTTGTCCTCGGTACGCGCGATGTAACGGGTGTCAGTGAATCTCCTTGGTTATTAGCCGATTGTCTCGCGCAGAGCCCCCCTTGAGCGGGCGGTCGACGTCGTACTGTCCAAGGAGGTACCGCGTTGCTCCGGCCGGTTAGTCAAACCAGCCTAGCGCAGGGCCGACCCGGCATGAGAACTGCTGCGTCACCTCGTAATTATGGTACGGCGAGCCGATAGTGTGAGGCGGCAGCGCGCTCGGGCAAGGGAGCTCCTTTGGTGGCTGGAACGAGCCCAACACGAAAGCGCCGGACTGCAAGAACACGACTAGCCTCAAATGTGAGGGAGCTTCGCTTACGATGCGTTCCCTTGCCCCGCTTCGCCGCCCCTGAACTGTCAAAATGGACACTGACTGCTCGGGTTGGAATACGTGCCGCAGGTGTGGAGCTTTTGAGTACCCTGTCACTGCCCGCTACTTCTTTGTCCTCTTTCGAGTTATAATCGAAATGGACACCAGAAGGAAAATTAGGGTGGCTCCGCTAAGAATTGCCGGCGCAACCCTGTCTACTGTTGAGAATTCAACAATGTATACAATGATCCCAATCACGAACAGAATCAGGCCGGCGACAAGCCCTGTTAGCTCGATCTTGTTCATCGGTCACACACTCTCTGTCGACGACCATGTGGAGATCATCTTATCAGACATGAAAATTCGCGTCTTCCTGTGGCTGCGACCTACTTTTGCAATTGACGGTGGGGAGGTATGAGAATTCCAGATAGAGTGGGCTTCTTGTGCTGTTGGATGGCGTGACGGTCACCCGGAGCGAGATCGCTCCGGGTGACCGTTTAGTGGCAAAACTGTCACTATGCTACTTTATCCCTCACGGTCGCTCATTGTTGGAAGAGTGAGCCCTGTGATAGGTTTGGTAGACTGTGCGATTTCACTGACCCGTGCAACTGAACGGAAGGATGGGGTCGATGACCCTGTCGTAGATGATCGCCCCATTTTCATTGGTGCAGAGCGCCAATACGCCGGCACCGATCCAGAGGAGCGCCGAAATGATTCCTGCTGGGACGGCGGCAGGTGCGATGCCAAGAACGGCTGCAATGATGGACACGAGCGCGGCGGTTCCAGCTCCGATGTTGAGAGCTCCCTGAATCCTGGCAGATACGGTAGCGTCGACGTAGAAGGCAACCCCCCACCAATAGGTTTCGATGTCATTCCTTCCGCCGAGCGGTTGGAACGCCCCACTCTTGGAAGGAATCGCAACCGTCAGTGACGGGGTGGAGATGAGCTTGCCTGTGCGGATGTCGGAGTTATTGAGATCGACAAACTTAATGATCTGCGCGTACGCGTCCGAAGGCAACTTGCTTGTCACGTCAACCGGAGCGTCGAGCTGAAATGTGCCATCGACGTCTCGATGCACATACGGGGTGAGGGTTCTGGCAACCTCGGTCAGTTCGAGACTCCTGGCCATTAAGAGCTTCTTGTTTGCATCAACCCCGTTTGCGGGCGACGTCGCCGTTGTATTGGTCGAGTTGGCGGGCGCGGCAAGCGCACTCGGTGCAATCGTCAACGCCATGGCGACGGCTGCGGTGGCCGCCATGGCAACTTTGGCGAAGGCTTGAGCATGTTGTGTCAACACGCTCTTCGTTCGACCAGAATGTGACACATCTTCCAACACTATTCGTCTCCTAATCAAAGTGCCATTGAGTAAGAAGGCACCCAAGGAGGTCGACGCGAGAAAATTGACGGGGAGGCAACTCTCGGACGGCTCCCCTCAATAAGCTCATATCCCCCTGAGCAACATCAACGTAGCAGACCGTGATCGACCAACGCCACATTTTCATGGCCACTACTTTTGGTAACAGCGGACTGTGCCTCAAAATTCATTCTTCACCCCAGGGGTGGGTATCTGCCCGTAATGTCCGATTGGATTATTGCAGAGTGTAGTCATTGTCGAATGTTTGAAGTCAATAGACTGTCTGGGTATACCGTTACTCGCAGACCTGAGGGTCCGTCATGCACGGTCGATGTTCCTGTCGGAAGGTGGCTGCGCACACGGTTCGGTGATCCTCGGGTCATGGCCCTGACCGGTGCCTTATCTCAGACACTGCTCGCCGCGACCGGCATCACCAACAAGAGCCTACGAGCCCTGAGTCAATGCAGTTGGCCGTCCGTCCCTGCATAAGGGGTCAGCGGCGCACCCGGTAGGTGAGGTGGGTGACGCCCTCGCCCTCGACCACGGTCGGGCCGTCCAGCTGCACGGGGCTCTTCGCCAGCTCGCCGAAGAACGGGATGCCCTTGCCCAGCAGCACGGGCACGAGATCGACCTGCACGGCGTCGAGCAGCCCGGCGTCCAGGCACTGCCGCACGATGGTGGGGCTGGCGACGGCCACGTTCTTGTCGCCGGCGGCGGCCTTGGCCTTGGCGACGGCGCTCTCGATGCCGTCGGTGACGAAGGTGAACGGCGCCTCGGGGTGTGCCCAGTCGGTGGGCTCGCGGTGGGTCACGACGAACACCGGCACGCCCATCGGGTGCAGGCCGTTCCAGCCGTTGGTGAGGTCGAACAGCCGTCGGCCGCCGATCAGGGCGCCGATGGTGGCCAGGCCGTGCCGCAGCACGCCGGCACTGGCCTCGGAGGTGCGGAAGGTGGCCCACTCGACGGCGGTCGGGACGGTCACGTCGCCGCTGCCGTACCAGCCGAAGACCTGGTCGATGCCGTCGTTGGTGTCGGCGATGAAACCGTCGAGCGACATGGACATGTTGGCGATGACCTCGGACATCTCGTGCTCCCTGAGTTGGTGTGTCGTTGCTGGTCAAAGCCTCGCCGCTGGAGGTGGTCGAGAGATCTGCCAGGTGGCCGACATGGCCGTTCGGGGTGGCCGATATCGCCGCGCCTGGCAGGATGACCTGCCATGTCCGCGACCCACCTGGCCGCCGGTCTCGACCCGCTGGGCGCGGCCGGGCCGAACGACCCGGCGCAGGCGTCACGAGGACGCCTGGAGCTGCTGCTGGGCGCCGCCAAGTCGGCTTTCGTGTCACCCGAGGACGCGGTGGAAGCGGCCGAAGCGCTGCGGCGGGCGTTCGCCGACGATCCGCAGGCCGGCCGGCTGCGGATCGCCCTGCACACCGGCGACGACAGCTCGGCCACGGCCCGCCGCGCCTGGCACCTGTGCGAGATCGCCAACGGCGGCCAGACCCTGCTGTCCGCGGCCACCGCGGCCGGGCTACCAAGGCGTACTTACGACCTCGGCGTGCACCGATTGCGGGATCTCATGTCACCGATCCGCCTGTACGCGATCGGTGACGACCGGCCGCCGCGGTCGCTGGACCAGGTGCCGAACAACCTGCCGGTGCAGTTCACGACCTTCGTCGGCCGACAGGCGGAGCTGTCCGCGCTGCGCACCCTGCTGCTCGGCGAACGCCTGGTCACGCTGGCCGGGCCGGGCGGCAGCGGCAAGACCCGGCTGGCCGCGCAGCTGGCGGCTAACCACTCCGAGTTCTGGCCGCAGGGCGCCTGGTGGGTGGACCTGTCCGAAATCACTGACCCGGCGCTGGTGGCCGACACGGTGGCGGACGCGGTGGGCGCGCTGGTCGGCTCCGGCCGGCTGGCGCCGCAGCTGCGCACCAGCCGCCTGCTGCTCGCCCTGGACAACTGCGAGCAGGTGCTGGACGGCGTCGCCGACCTGGCGGCCGAGCTGCTGCGCACCTGCCCCGAGGTGACGGTGCTGGCGACCAGCCGCGAGCCGCTCGGCATCCCCGGCGAGGTCGTCTGGCGGGTGCCGCCGATCGCCACCGACGAGGCCCAGGACCTGTTCGTCGAGCGAGCTCGGCTGGTGGTGCCGGGGTTCGAGCTGGACGAGGCGAGCCGCGCCGCCGTGACGTCGATGTGCGAGCGCCTCGACGGCATGCCGCTGGCTCTGGAGCTGGCGGCGGCCTGGCTGCGCACGCTCACCCCGCAGCAGATCAACGACGGCCTCGACGACCGGTTTTCCCTGCTCACGCGGGGTCCTCGCGGCGTCGCGAACCGCCAGCAAACGCTTGCGGCGTCCGTGCGGTGGAGCCATGACCTGCTCGACGACACCGAACGCGCGGTGTTCCGGCGGCTCGCGGTCTTCCACGGCGGTTTCACCCTCGACGCAGCCCGTGCCGTCTGCAATCGGGACGCGCTCGTGACGCTGGCTGGACTTGTCGACAAGTCGCTCGTCGTCGCCGAGGACGGCCGCTACCGCCTGCTGGAGACGATCCGCGAGTACGCCGCGGCCCGGTTGCGCGAGGCCGGCGAGGAAGAGGCGATCCGGGATCGCCACCTCGACCACTTTCTCGCTTACGTGGAAGGGGATTCCTCGCCGGACAAGGATTCCTGGCGGGTCCGGATGCAGGCCGAGCACGGCAACCTCCGCGCCGCCCTTGAGCACGGGCTGACCGCCGAGGACCCGGCGAAGGGCCGCCGGCTCGCGGCCGGGCTGCCCTGGCTGTGGCATCTGCACGGTCCCGGCCACGAGGGCATCGACTTCCTGCGCCGGGCCGTCGATCGAGCCCCGCAGGACACCTCGCCGCTCCAGTCCCGGCTGCTGACCGGCATCGCGTTGGTCGCGGACGTCACCGGGCCGGTCGATCTGGGCTTCGACGTGCTGGATCGGGCCTTGAAGCTCGCCGCCGACGAGCGGGATCGGGGTCTTCCCCTTGTGCTGCAAGGAGTCGGCCGGGTCTTCGCCGATCTGGACGGCGCGTGGCGGCAGAGCCTGGCCGCGCTGGCCTCGGCGGAGATCTCCGGCGACGAGTTCGTTCGCGACTCCGCCCTTGCCCTGCAAGGCATTGTGCTGCACCTGCGTGACGACCACGAGCGGGCTGTGCCGCTGCTGGCGACCTCCGTTGCTGAGCTGCTGCGACGCGGCGATCGCGGAGTCGCCGCCACCGCGCTCTGCTTCCGTGCCTCCAGCGCCCTGGTGACCGGCGACCTCGACCTGGCCCGGCATCTCGCCGAGGAGGCCGTCGCCATCGCTGCCCCGCTGGGCGACTACAACCGCGTCGGAACCACGCGCAGCATGCTCGCCACCGTGCACAGCTTCACCGGCGGCACCGATGCCGGCCTGGCGTTGATGGAGCCGGTCCTCGCCCTCGTCCGCAACGCCGAGGTGCCCGTTGTCGTGCCCGGCATGGCATCCGCCCTCGGCCAGCTCCACCTGGCCCGCGCCGAATTCGCTGAGGCCGAGCGCTGGCTTCGCGAAGCCTCCCAACCCACCGAGCACATCACCTGCATAGCCGTGCAGTCCCTGCCCCCGCTCGCTTCCGCCCTGATCGGCCTCGACCGCCGCGACGAGGCACTGGCCGTGCTCGACCGGGCCGTCACGATGGCCGGGGAGCTGCGCATGCAACGCGTACTTGGTGACGCCTATGAGCAGCAAGGCCGCCTTCGTAGCGACCTGGAGCTGCATCACCAGGCCCTCGCCATCCGGATCGAGCACGGCCTCCGCCTCGGCTGCGTCGACAGTCTCGACGCCATCGCCGCCCTCATCGGCTCCGAGCACCTGCTCGCCTCGGCCACCGCCGTCCGCGAGCACATGGGCTATCCCAGACGCGCCTTGGTGCCGCCACACGCAACCAATGACGCCCTCATGTCACTCGACGAGGCCCTCGAGTACGTCCGCCGCACCCGTGGACCACGCACTCGTCCCTCGTCCGGCTGGCCCAGCCTCACTCCTACCGAGGTCACCGTGGCCAAGCTGGTCGCCGACGGCCTCAACAATCCCGAGATCGCCGCCAAGCTGTTCATGAGCCGGGGCACGGTGAAGACCCACCTGTCCCACATCTTCACCAAGCTGGGCATCGGCAACCGAACCGAGCTGGCCACCATCGCCGTCGCCGAGTCGGGGGCGTGACCGGCATGGCTGGCACACGCGGGCAGATGTTCGGGGCCGGCGGGGTACCCGACTGGGCCGTCCGGGTGACCGTTGGGGAATACTTGTTCCGATTTGGCCGTGACTCGCCGAGGGGACCGATGACCGAGAAGTCGCCCGAACGCCTGGTGTTCTTCACCGACGCCGTGGTCGCCATCGCGCTGACGCTGCTGGTGCTGCCGCTGGCCGAGATCGTGCCGGAGGTGGTGGCGGCGCACGGTGAGCCGATCGAGGTGATCACCGGCAACCAGGCCACCATCTGGAGTTTCCTGCTCAGCTTCGTGGTGATCGGCCGGCAGTGGATCAGCCACCACCGCCTGTTCGAGCACGTGCGCGCCTACAACAACCCGCTGTTCATGACCAACATGGTGTGGCTGCTCTCGGTCATCGTGATGCCGTTCGCCACCGAGATGGTCGGCGGCTTCACCACCAACGAGTTCACCTGCCTGTTCTACATCGGCACCATCCTGGTGAACAGCGCGTGCGTGTCGGTGATGACGATGCTCGTGCGGTCCGACCCGGAGCTGATCAACGCGGACACGACCATCTCGGGCCGCTGGGTGTTCAACACGCTGGGCACCACCATCGCGCTGGTGGTCGCCTTCGTGCTGGAGCTGATCGTGCCGACCGTCAACTACTACGCGCTGCTGTTGCTGCTGGTGCCGGGGATCGTGGCCCGGGTTGTGCACCCGGACGCGCCCAAACCGACCCAACTGTCCGAATAGGACTCAGTCACGAGCGGGCGCGGCCGGTGGTGGCCCGCGCCTGGAGGGTGGCCTCCAGCGTGACCGGGGCGGGGTCGGCGCCCGGTTCGTCCTGCTGCGCCAGCAGAAGCTCGGCGACGGCGGCCGAGCCGAGGTCGGCCAGCGGGGCGGCGATGGTCGTCAGCGCGGGCGTGGAACAGGCGCCGACCTTGGTGCCGCCCCAGCCGGTCACGCTGGTCTGCTCCGGAATCCGCACGCCCAGCTGCAAAAGCCTGGCGACGACGCCCATGGCCATCTGGTCGTTGAAGCACAACACGACCGTGGGTAACGGCTGGCGCACGAGCTCGTCGGCCACGGCGCTGCCGCTCTCGAACGACGCCGGCCCCATCGGCTCGACCTCCAGGTCGATGCCCGCGCCGGCCGCGGCCTTACGCAAGGCGGCCAACCGGTCGTGCGCGACCCACGAGTTGTCCGGGCCCGGGTAGTAGGTGGCCGAAGTGTGGCCGAGGTTGGCCAGATACTGCGTGAGCAGGGACATCGCGTGCGGGGCGTGCACGAGAACGCTGCGGTGCCCGGGCACGTGCCGGTTGACGAACACCAGCGGCCGCAGCGAGTCCACCGAGGCGATCTGCTCGTCGGACAGCAGCGAGGAGAACAGGATCAGCCCGTCCACGTCCTTGGCCAGGGCGTGCACCAGCTTCTCCTCGTCGGCGGCGCTGTCGTCGCTGTCCGCGAGCAGCGCGGCCAGGCCGTGCTCGCGGGCGCCGTGCTGGGCCGCCTTGATCATCTCCGGAAACAGCGGATCGGCCAGGTTGGGCACCACCAGGCCGATGTTCGCGGTGCGACCCGTGGTCAGCGAGGCCGCGTTCCGGTTGGGGGAGTAGTTCAACTGCTCGGCCGCGGTGTGCACCTTCAGCCGTGTCTCGTCGCGGAACAGCTCCGGCCGGGTGAACACCCTCGACACCGTGGAGACCGACACGCCCGCCGCGCGTGCGACATCGCGAATCGTAGCTCGCGGCACCTCTGTCCTCTCGCCCTGCGTCCACCCCCTCGACATCCAGTTTAGGACAGCGCGCGGCGCGGTGCCCGGATCCTTGACAAGGCCGCGGCGGCGGCACATTCTTAACCGTCCGTTCGGTCGGTTAACACTGGAGTCGACGATGACGGCAAGATGGGGCGCGGCGCCGACCGTACACGAGCTGACGGCCGCCGAGCGACTCTCCGCCGACGAGCTGCGAGCCCTCCAGCTCACCCGTCTACAGTGGACGCTCCGGCACGCTTACGAGAACGTCCCCTTCTACCGCAAGAAGTTCGACGAGGCCGGCGTGCGACCGCAGGACTGCCGGGAACTGACCGACCTGGCCGGTTTTCCCGTCACGACCAAGCATGACCTGCGCGACAACTACCCGTTCGGCATGTTCGCCGTGCCGCAGGAACAGGTCCGGCGCATCCACGCCTCCAGCGGCACCACCGGAAAACCGACCGTCGTCGGCTACACCGCCGAGGACATCGACACCTGGGCCACCGTGATGGCGCGCTCCATCTTCGCCGCCGGTGGCCGGCCCGGGCACAAGGTGCACGTGGCGTACGGCTACGGCCTGTTCACCGGCGGCCTCGGCGCGCACTACGGCGCCGAGAAACTGGGCTGCACGGTCATTCCCGCCTCCGGCGGCATGACCGCGCGGCAGGTGCAGATCATCACCGACTTCCGGCCCGAGATCATCATGGTCACGCCGACGTACATGCTGACCCTGCTCGACGAGTTCGAGCGACAGGGCATCGACCCCGCGACCAGCTCGCTGCGGGTCGGCATCTTCGGCGCCGAGCCGTGGACCGAGAAGATGCGGGCCGAGATCGAGACGCGGGCCGGGCTGGACGCCGTCGACATCTACGGGCTGTCCGAGGTGATGGGGCCCGGCGTCGCGCAGGAGTGCGTGGAGACCAAGGACGGGCTGCACATATGGGAGGACCACTTCCTGCCCGAGGTGATCGATCCCGTGTACGGCACCGTGTTGCCTGACGGCGAGACTGGCGAGCTGCTGTTCACCTCGCTGACCAAGCAGGCCCTGCCGATCATCCGCTACCGCACCCGCGACCTCACCGCCCTGCGCCCCGGCACCGCCCGGCCGGCATTCCGCCGTATGGACAAGGTGACCGGCCGCAGCGACGACATGATCATCCTGCGCGGCGTGAACGTGTTCCCCACGCAGATCGAGGAGATCGTGCTCGGCACCGCCGGCCTGTCCCCGCACTTCCAGCTCCGCCTCAACCGCCGTGACCGCATGGACCACCTCACCGTGGTCGTCGAGGCCCGGCCCGACGCCCTGGCGCAGGACCGGATCGCGGCCGCCGGCGAGATCGTCGGCCGCGTCAAGGACGGCGTCGGCGTGACCGTGGCCGTCGAGGTGGTGGATCCGGAGACCCTGGAACGCTCGGTGGGCAAGCTCAAACGGGTCATCGACGAACGGCCCAAGGACTAGTTGATCTTGCGGTGTTGAGCAGCCCCCGAATCAATTCTAGTCGAAACGGCCAGCCGGGCTCCGTGGCGAAGGCCTGCGGGAACAGTGGATCGGCCCGTTCACAGGAACATGTGCTTGGATTGATTCGGGGGCGACTCTTTCCGGCCGAAGTCGATGGTGGCTCGGGCTGGGGTGTTCTCGGGGGCTGGCCGGTGAAGTGGTGGTGGCTGCCGCCGGCCGTTGCCGGAGTCGGCCGGTGATGCGGTGCGTGATTCGGGCTGGGTGTTTCCGGGGCTGGCCGTGATGCGGTGGGTGATTTGGGCTGGGTGTTTCCGGGCTGGCCGTGAAGTGGCGTGTGGCTCGGGCTGGGTGTTTCTGGAGCTGGCCGCTGAAGTGGTGGGTGATTCGGCCTAGGTGTTTCCGAGGCCGGCTGGTGATGCGGCGTTGTGGCTCGGGCGAAGTATTCGATCAGCGACACGAGCGTGGTGCAGGCCGGCGTTCTCCGTCTGGCGGCCGCCGGCGCGGCCGCGAGCGGCGGTCCCGTTCGCCGAGGGCTGATCCCACCTTTTGACGTCGGCCGTGACGGCATACTGCGGCGGTGGATCGCGACTATGTGCTGGCCGAGTTCGAGCGTCAGATTCGCCGGGCGGACGGTGAGGTGCTGATCGAGGACGACTGGGCGGGGGTGGTGGCCAGCGATCTGGACGAGGCGACGGCGGACGGGGCGATCGCGGGACACGTGGCCCGGTTCGCGGAGCTCGGCCGCGAGTGGGAGTGGAAGCACTACTCCTATGACAAGCCGGCGGATCTCGCGGATCGGTTGCTGGCGGCGGGATTCACGCCGGAGCCGACGGAAGCGCTGCTGGTGGCGGTGATCGACGAGCTGCCGACGGAAGCGGCGTTGCCGGCGGGCACGACGCTCCTGTCTGTGACCGACGAAGAGACGGTCGAGATGTTCGTCAAGGTGCACAACGAGGTGTTCGGCGGCGACTACTCGGCGGTCGGTCGGAAGTTGCTGGAGGACAAGGAGAACCAGCGGGGCTTCGTGGTGGTGGCCGACGAGGGCCCAGTATCCTGCGCCCGCGTGGAGTTCACGCCAGGAACGGACTTCGCCGGCCTGTGGGGCTGCGGAACGCTGGCGCAGTGGAGGGGACGCGGCCTGTTCAGGGCGCTGGTGGCCCACGGAACACGAGCGGCCAAGGATGCGGGATTCCGCTACTTCCAGGCCGACGCCTCCGACGACAGCAGCCCGATCCTGCAACGGCTCGGCTTCGTGCAACTGGCCACGACCACGCCGTTCATCCATCCCTGAGCTGCGCGGCGACATCCCGCCACAGCTGACGGACGGCCGGCTCACGCCAGCCGCCGCCGCACCCGCTGATGTGTCCGACGACGGCGCCGGCCGGGGTGTCCCGGGTGCGGAGGTCGAGGCCGAACGGGGTGTCCGTCGGCGGGCCGGCGGCGGTCAACACCTTGCCGGTCACCGGCCCGAAGGCGATGCCATCAGGCCGGTCGGGCGGCATGAACTCGAGGAAGTGGTTGAGCGCGGGGGTGAAGCCCGGGATGAGGGCGTGCAGCTCCAGCAGGTCGAACCGGTTGTATCGCTGGCACCGCACCAGGATGTCGCGCACGGCGCGGGAATAGTCGGCGGCGAGCCGGTCCGGCGGGGCGGGGACCGGGAAAAGGGTGACTGCGAAGCAGGGCCCCAGCATCCGCTGCCACTGTGGACGGTCGCGCTTGCGGAAGATGGTGGAGAACAACAGATCGCCGCCGCTGACGTGCGGACCCATGGCGCAGGCGAGAGCGGCGGCCAGCGTGGTCAGCACGGTGCCACGGTGCGCACGGCCGAACTTCGCCAGTGCCGTGAACTCCTCGACGGACAGCAGATCGTCCCGGTACTCGAACGACGGTGCGGTGGAGTCGGCGGGAACGCGGGCGAAAGCCCTGCCACCCAAGCAACTTTCCCACCAAGCGCGGGCGGCGACCTCGTCGGCCCGCTGCTGTTGGCCTTCGAACGTGACGTACTCGCCGAACTGCGCACTGGGTGGTGGCACGGCAGGACCGCCGAGTTCGGCATGGTACAAGGCACCCAGTTCGGCCAGCGCCGACCACAGTGTGACCGGATCGCAGGCAAGGTGTTGCAGGTGAAAGGAAAGCCGGTGCTCGTTGGTGCCGTGGCGGGACACGGTAACCGCGAGAGGCGTCGGGCTGGAAGCGTAGACCGGGAAGTGCACGCCGACCTCGTCGAGGAGCACGACCTCGGACGAGGCTCGCGGGGACACGACCTGGGCGTCCTCGACGAACCGGGTGCGCAGGATCTCGTGCCGCCGGATCAGCTCGTCGACGGCGCGTTGCAGCACAACGAGATCCAGCGGGCCGCGCAGCTCGACGACGGCGCTGATGGTGTAGAGCGGGTCGGTGAACGAGCCGGGGTGCGCGCGTTCGAGGCCCATGCACTGCCGCTGCCAGATGGACAGCGGCCAGGTCGTCTCCACGCTGGTCATCGGCGCGCCAACTCCTCGGCGTAGTCGGGAACATCGGCCTTCAGCAGCGCCTCGTGCAAGGGCCGCAACAAGTCCGGGTCGAAGCCCGACGCACGCCAGGTGTCGAAGGGAATGCCGTACCCCAGCGAGCACCACAGGTCGGCGTTGCGCTGCTCGTGCGCGCCGAACGGCTCCAGGAGCACGGCCGGCGTCGCCGACCACAGGGAGTCCAGCAGGGTGCCGCCGCCGGGCTTGCTCACCGTGGCCAGCGCGGTCCGGGTCAGATCGAAAGACCCGTGGTGGCCGACGCCGCGCGTGAAGTCGGCGCCGACCTCGCCGAACGGCGGGTATCCGTTGTCCAGCCAGGGATGCCACTCCGGATCGACCATGAAGTACCGCACGCCCTGGGCTGTCACGTCCCGGCCCTCGTAGGCGATGACGTCCAGCTGCAACCCGTGTTCCAGCAGTTCGCCGATGCGGTCCCGGTAGGTGCCCATGCCCCAACCGCCGCCGTGCAGGAACACACGCGGCGAGCGATCCGCCCAGGGGATCGGAGGTTCATGGCTGACTCGGATGCTGCACGGGATGGTGCCGGCCTCGGCGTCGGCCAGCCACACCGGACGAACGTCAAGATCCGTGACTGTCTTGGTGAATGACGGTGAAGCCACCGAATCAACATGGCAGACGTCGATCGCACAGTCGTAACCGGCCAGGATGGGCAGCCAGAAGCCGGAGAACACCACCACGCGGTCCACACCCCGCGCCCGCCAGTCGGCGAACAGCGCCTCGACCGCCGCCGGATCCACCGAGTCCGCCGGCGAGCCGGCCATCTTCTGCCCGGCCAGCGCGACCCGGAAGTCCCGGTGGAAGGCGAACTTCATGGTGGCGGTGGTGGCCAGCTTCTGGGCCGGCAGCAGCCGCTCCACCACGCTGACGCCGACGGGAACTCCCTTCTCGCGCAACCGGTCGGCCAGCAGCAGCCCCGGCACGTGCACGCCGAGGGCGACACCCGAGGTGAGAATCTCGATCATGACTGCAACTCCGTGAGTGCCTTGCGCAGGTGCAGGGAGGTGATCTTCACGAGCGCGTCCCGGTCCGGCCCCGAGTAGCCGCGCGGGGCGCCCTCGATGAGCATGATCAGGTACAGATAGGTGCGGTAGAGGGCCAGCCGTCGGCGGGCGGCGTCGGTGAAGTCGAGCGGGCCGTAGCCGTCGAGGAAGGCGGCGTCGTCCTCGATGCTGGCGAACAGGGCGAGGGACACCATCTCGGCCAGGGGATCGCCCCAGAACGCGCGCTCGCCGTCGACGATGCCGGTGATCTGGTTGTCGTGCAACAGGATGTTGCCGGGCCAGAGGTCGAAGTGCACGAGGACCGGCGTGGTGACCTCCTCCAGCACGGACGCGTTGGCGCCGATCAACTGGCGGATCTGGGACAGGGAACGCGGGAGCGGCGTCTCCCAGTGGGCAGCGTCGGCCAGCAGGACGTCGAGCATGCCGAGGAAGGCGGTGCGCCAGCTGGGCGACGTTTCCCCTTGCGGATAGCCGAATTCATCGCCGGTGATCCGATGCAGGTCGGCCGCCATTCGGCCGAGGTCACCACGCAGGCGGTCGCGGTCGGTGTCGGCCAAGGAGGAACGCAGGCCGTACCAGTTGGCTCCGGGGAGCTCGGTCATGAGTAGGAAATCGCTGTCGAGGAGATCGCGGGAGAAGTCGGCGTGCACGACCTCTGGCACGGGCACCACACCGGAAGCGGTGCGGTAGAACAGAGTCTCGGTCCGCATGAGGTCACGCTCGTAGGACAGACCGGGCATGGCCGGGTCGGGCGCGATCTTCAGCACCAGCCCGGAGCCGTCGGTGAGGCGGAGGCGGTAGGCGGCGTTGTAGCTGGCCTCGCTCAGCTCCGACCGCTCGGCCAGCCGGGACGGCGCGATGCCGGACGCCGACAGCACACGGGCCAGCTGTACGTCGTCGATGTGCCGCTGGTAGCTGCTGATGCTGGTCACGATGCCTCCCTGGCCCGCCGATGGAGGGCGGCCATCAGCGTGATGCGGTCCACGGCGGCGTCGAGTTCGCCACCGCCGGAGGCCACCATGTCACGCACGCGGGCCAGCTGGAGGTCGTAGTACGAAACCGGTGGGAACGCTTCCACGGTGGTCGGCCCGCCCACCCGCCGGATCGCCAGGTTGAGCGGCAGGGCGCCGGCGGCGGGCAGCAGGAAGTTGCGGATCTTGACCGTGGCCTCGGCGAAGGTGAACTCGTGGTTGGCGATGTGCTTGTCGCCGACCGAGCAGTGCAGTTCGGCCGTCAGGCCGGGCCAGGTCAGCGCGGCGTCGAACGAGCGGTCGACGCCGTTGGGCCCGTCGAACGCGGACTGCGCGGAGCCGACCGCGCCGTCAAGGCCGACCGTCGCCTGCACGGCCTGAAGCCAGTAGCCGGCGCTGTCCAGGAAGATGCCGCCGCCGAGCTCAGGATGATCCCGATAACTCCCCGGCGCGGGCACGCCGAAGCGGATCTCGGTGCGGATCCGGGTGAGCGGGCCGAAACGGTTGCCCAGAATCATCTCCCGGACCGCGGCCTGCCACGGATGCCCGATCGTCGGCACTGCCTCGATCACCTGCACGCCCACCGCTGCCGCGGCGATCTCGGCCGCTTCCAAGGCCGACAGGCACAGCGGTTTCTCGACGACCACGTGCTTGCCGGCTTCGGCCGCGGCGACCACCCACTCCCGGTGGGCGGAGTTGTGCAGCGACACGTAGACGGTGTTGACGGCCGGATCCGCCACCAGCTCGGCATACGTGTCGTGCACACGGTCGATGCCGTGCCGGGCGGCGAACTCCTTGGCCCGCACCGGATCGGAAGCCGCCACCGCCCGCACTGTGACGTCGTCGAAGGCCGACGCCGGCCGCAGGATGGCCCTCTCCGCGATCCCGGTCGCGCCGATCAGCCCGATGTCAAGCGGCATCGGCAACTCCCTTCGGCACCAGCCCGGCGGCCGTCAGCGCGACCACCACCGCGTCCTGAAGCCGCCGGACATCGTCGGTCACCAGCCCCAGATACACCCGCCCACCCGGGGCGGCCAGCCCGCTGCCGCTGAGCACGATCACCTCGGGCCACGGCAGGGCGGCCACCACGTCCTCGATGCCGCGCCGTTCGGGGATCCGAAGTTCCAGCTGCCACAACCGGAAGCCCGGCATTCGCCGGGCCAACAGCAGGGACAGCAGGCCCAGCGACCGCCGGGCGTTGATCTCCAGCACCGGCACGACGGTCCCGTCGGCCAGCCCCATCGAGTCCACGCCGACCGGACCCCAGTAGCCGGCCGCCGACACCGCCTTGGCCACCGAGCCGAGCACCTCCACGTAACCGCTGCGCTCCACCAGGTCCAGCAGCTCGACGGACGGCGGGGCGGAGCCGATGTGCCGGAAGCCCCGGTTGTTCATGGCCTGCACGCCGAGGAACTCCCAGCCGCCGTCCCGAAAGACCTCCAGGTGGCCGGAGAAGTCCAGGCGCTTCTCGAACTTCGGCTGCACCAGCAGCTCGATCCGGCGATCCTGCCGGGCCAGGGTCCTGGTCACCGCCCGCAACACCCCGGGCGTGGCGACCTCCAGCATCGCCCGCCCGGACACCCCGTACGGGTCTTTGACCACCACGGTCCCGTCCACGGCCGCGGTCAGCTCCTCCACGGAACGAACCACGGTTCCGGTGCCGGGCAGCCCCAGCTCCAGGGCGAGATCGTTGGACCAGGACTTGGAGTTCACCGCGGCCACCACCGGCAGGGGCGGCAGATCGTCCGTCCAATCGAGACGGACGGTGTCCGGCAGCACCGCGTAGGGGCGGAACTCGGCATGCGACCACAGCTGAGCCGAACCGAGGAGAGCGCTTTCCACAGTGCCGGCAGTGGGAACTGGACATGCATGCTGACGGAAGGTGATCCCGCGAGCGGCCAGCCCCGACACCACCGCCGGCGCGACCGGCCGCCGCGTGACCAACAGATCGCCCGGTGCACAGAACCCCGCCAGCAGCTCGTCCATCGACTCCGCGGCCCCGTCGGCGGCAGCGGCCGCCGGCAGTGTGGCCAGGTCGGGCGGTCGCCACCACCGTTCCGCGTCGAAGGTCCCCAGGACGACGGCTGTCACGCGGCCAGCGCCAGCTGCCGCACGTACGAGGCGAACTGCGACACCGACCGGAGATGGTCCAGCTCCAGGTTCTCGTAGTCCAGCTCCAGGTCGAAGGAGTCCTCGATGCCGAGCAGGAAGGAGATCATCTGCAGCGAGTCCAGGCCGTACTCGTCGACCAGGTCGGCGTCCAGCGCCACCTCGTCCACCGCGAGCCCGTTCGACAGCACGCCGACCAGCACCGCGCGCACCTTGTTCTCGACGTCGTCCATGACTCACACCCCGTTCAGGTAGAGGAGAATGCACTTCGAGCAGACCGGCATCATGCCGTTGGCCGACAGGATCGACCGCACCTCGCGGAACGCCGTGCTCTGCCACAGCTCGGTGACCTCGGTGTCGTAGAGGTTGCCCACCACGAACTCGGGGAAGAACTTGCAGGAGCTGACGTTGCCGTCGGCGTGCACCTCCATCCGGTTGGACACGGCCAGGCACTTGGACCGGCGCTGCGCGGGACGGGAGGTGCCGAGGATGAAGTCCTCGACCTCGTCGGCCTCCAGCTGCGGCTGGTACCGCACGCGGACCCGCCACGACCGGGAAGCCAGGCGCGCCATGGACTCCCGTAGCACGGGCAGCTGCTCGGACGGCAGCTGGTAGGTGTAGGAGTGCCAGGTCGGCTGCTTGGTGCCGGTGTCGGGCTTGAGCCAGGAGAACGACTTCTCGTACACCTCGTCCATCTGCGTCGCCACCTCGGGGCTGATGTACCAGGGGAACTGGAAGTACACGGTGTTGACGCCGAGCTCCTCGGCCCACTCCATGAACTCGTACATCTTGCCCACGGTCACGTGTGAGACCATGCAGGACAACGAGATCTCGCCGTCGAACTGCCCGGACCGCTTGAGGTCCAGCATCATCCGGATGTTCTCCATGGTGCGCTTGAACGTGCCCTTGCCGCGCAGCGCCTCATGGTCCTCGCCCAGCCCGTCCAGGCTGATCAGCAGGTTCAGGTTCTCCCCGATGCGCAGCAGGTCGTCCAGCTTGCGCTTGAACAGCAGGCCGTTGGTGCACATGTTGACCGTGCGGGGATAGCGCTCCAGCAGCTCGGCCACCTGGCCGAACTTGGTGTGCATCAACGGCTCCCCGCCCCACAGGAACAGCTTGGACCGGGTGGGCGCGGTGGTGCGCAGCACGCTGGAGATGATCTCCACGTCCAGCTCGGTCTTCTGCCGCTCGGGGCTGAAGTCCCGGAAGAAGCCCTGCTCGTTCCACTGGTAGCAGTGGCTGCACCGCAGGTTGCAGCGGTAGGTCAACTGGAGGCTGACCTCCTGCGGCAGCGGCGCGGCGTAGCCGGGGTCGGCCAGCAGGCTGCGCCGGGCCCGCGACCGCATCGCCACGGTGTGCTTGATGTCGGCGAATTCCTTGGCGTTGATCCTTCGTGTGGTGAGCGGGTGCATGTCTTCCCCAATCAGGCAGCGACAAGTTCGGGTGGGGCGAGGTTTCGGTCGGGGTGGCGAACGAACAGCACGCCGGCGGCGGCGAGCAGGCCGCCGGCGGCCAGCACGAGCGCGAGCCCGTCGGTGACGCCGAGCCAGCCCGTGGCGGCGCCGGCCGCCAGCCCGCCGGCCAGTGATCCGGCCGGGACGGCGGAGGAGACGATGGTGCTGACGGTGGCGTGCACGGCGCTCTCGTGCCCGGCCGGGGCCAGCGACTGCCGCACGCCCGTGGTGAGGACCGCCCACACGGGCAGCCAGAACGACGACAACACGCGGATGGCCACCACCACGGCCACGGGCGCGACGAGCAGGCCCAGCGGCAGGGCCAGCCAGGTGGCGCCTTCGAGCCCGGACGCGAGCATCAACCGCCGCACGCCGAACCGCGCCGCCAGCCGGGCCGTCAGGAACGCGCCGGCCAGCGCGCCCAGCGATCCGGCGGCCAGTAGCAGTCCACCGCCCACACTGGACAGTCCCAGCGCACGGTAGGCGAACAGCAGCAACACCGTGTCGACGACGCCGATGCCGAAGGCGCGCAGGGCCGAGCCCTGCACGATCCGCCATAGCGTGGGGATGCGGCGAACCTGGCCGAGGCCGTCACGAATCCTGGTCAGCACCGGGTCACGCCGCTCAGGCCGGGGCAGTGGCTCCACGGTGGCCACCCGGGACTGGCCGAAGGCCGAGAGCGCGAAGGGCAGGGCGTTGACGGCCAGCGCGGCCAGCGGCCCGACCACGTCGATGAGCAGGCCGGCCAGCGCCGGCCCGACCAGCTTGGACAGGCTGTTGGAGCTCTGGAGGCGGGCGTTGGCGGCGAACAGCGAGCGGGGCTCGACAAGCGTCGGCAGGTAGGTCTGGCCGGCGACGTCGCCGAACACCGTGGCCACACCGGCGATCGCGACCGCCACGACCAGCCCGGCGACGCTGATGTGACCCATCGTCGCGAACGCGCCGACGGCGACGAAGGCGAGCAGCCGGGTGAGTTCGCCGGCCACCAGCACCGGCCGCTTGCGCACGTGGGCCAGCGGGCCGCCGGCGAGCATGCCGAACACGGGGTAGGCCAGCCAGCCGGTCGCGGACAGCAGGCCGACCTCGGCGCTGGAGGCGTGTAGCACCAGGATGGCGATGCTGGGCGCGGTGAAGCCGGTGAGACGGTCCCCGACGAAGCTCGCGGTCTGACTGAACCAGTACCAGCGGAAACAGGCCGGAGCTCTGCTCATGCGGTGCCCGATCGCATGCGTCCCCAATCCGTCGCGGCATGGGCGAATATGCCGCGACAACGTTGTCAGGATGCGCGCCTACGAATGGAAAGTAAGCGACGGTCGCGATTGTTCAGTGCGGTGTTGTCCCATCGGGCAGTGATGCTTTCATCTTTGGACCCCCGGTTTTCGGGCCTGCTCATGCCCTGTTCGGAAGCTAGCCCGGCCCCCGGGTGGACTCAAGAGCGTTTCAGTGATGCACACGAACGGAGCAGTAATGCTACCGACGGTGACCATATCGGTCCGTGTGGTCCGTGCTTCTGTGGACTGAAACATTCGGAACACGAATGCTTCTCGGTGTTCGGATGATCATGGACGTGAATTTCCGTGGAGCTACCCACTCGCGGAATAGCGTCACTATTCACTCGATGAGTAGTGCGTTAATTGCTGTTACTCGCCGTGTCTGGATGGTCACTTCATTGGAAGCTTGCCAACCCAGACTGATAAACCTAGTGTTGGTACCCGTGGCTGAGCTGAAGGAGCTGTCGCCGGACCTGGTCCGGGCCGGGGCCGACCTGCGGGTCGCCGTCGGCCGGATCGCCCGCCGGCTGCGGCAGGCCCACGAGGTGGGCGACGTGACCCTGTCCGAGGTGTCGGTGCTGGCCCGGCTGGACCGTGACGGCCCGAAGACGCCGGCCGCGCTGGCCGAGCTGGAGCGGATCCGACCACAGGCCATGGGCGCCACACTGTCCGAAATGGAGAGTCGTGGCCTGGTGCGGCGCGAACCCGACACGGTCGACGGCCGCAAGGTGCTGGTCTCCGTCACCGCAGCTGGCCGGAAGATGTTGTCGGAGCGGCGATCTGCCAGCGCCGAGCGAATCACCCACGCCCTCGCCGAGGAGTTCACGGCCGTGGAACGACGCAAGCTGCTGGCCGTGCTGCCGCTGCTCGACCGGCTGGCGGAGCGGCTGTGACGGCGATCAGGGACGAGCCCGCGATCGGCGGCCGCTACAAGTGGATCGCCCTGTCCAACACCACGCTCGGCGTGTTCATCGCCACCGTCGACGGCTCGATCGTG
Source organism: Kutzneria sp. NPDC051319 (assembly GCF_040682195.1). NCBI lineage: Bacteria > Bacillati > Actinomycetota > Actinomycetes > Pseudonocardiales > Pseudonocardiaceae > Kutzneria > Kutzneria sp. NPDC051319. The sequence continues at coordinate 276,358 of NZ_JBFBAM010000004.1, forward strand.
ATCATCTCGCTGCCGGCCATCTTCCGCGGCATCGGACTGGATCCGTTGGCCCCGGGCAACATCAGCTATCTGCTGTGGATGATCCTGGGCTACCTGCTGGTGTCCGCGGTGCTGGTGGTGGCGCTGGGCCGCCTGGGCGACATGTTCGGCCGGGTCAAGATGTACAACGCCGGTTTTGCCATCTTCGCCGCCGCTTCCCTTGCCCTGTCACTGGATCCGCTCATGGGAGCCCCCGGCGCGCTGTGGCTGATCGGCTGGCGCGTCGTGCAGGCGTTCGGCGGCGCGATGCTGACCGGCAACTCGGCCGCGATCATCACCGACGCCTTTCCGGCCAACCAGCGCGGAACCGCTCTGGGCATCAACCAGATCACCGCGCTGGCCGGGCAGTTCATCGGTCTGCTGGCCGGCGGCTTCCTGGCCGTGATCGACTGGCACGCGGTGTTCTGGGTGAGCGTTCCCATCGGCGTGATCGGCACGTTCTGGTCCTACCGCAGCCTGCGCGAGATCGGCACGCCGCAGCCGGCGCGCATCGACTGGGTCGGCACGCTCACCTTCACCGCCGGCACCGGCGCCCTGCTGGCCGCGATCACGTACGGAATCCAGCCCTACGGCGGACATCCGACCGGCTGGACGAGTCCGACCGTCCTGGGTGGACTCGCGCTGGGCATCGCGCTGCTGGTGGTGTTCTGCATCGCGGAGACCCGCATCCCCCATCCCATGTTCCGCCTGGGCCTGTTCAAGGTCCGCGCCTTCGCCGCCGGCAACATCGCCGCGCTGCTCACGGCCGTGGCCCGCGGCGGCATGCAGTTCATGTTGATCATCTGGTTGCAGGGCATCTGGCTTCCCTTGCACGGCTACGACTTCGAGGACACACCGCTGTGGGCCGGCATCTACATGCTGCCGCTCACCTTCGGCTTCCTGGTGGCGGGCCCGGTGGCCGGCTTCCTGTCCGACCGGTTCGGCGCGCGGCTGTTCGCCACCGGCGGCCTGGTCCTGGTGGTGCTGGCGTTCCTCGGCCTGCTGGCGTTGCCGGTGAACTTCTCGTACACGCTGTTCGCGCTGTTGCTGTTCCTCAGCGGCATCGGGCAGGGCATGTTCTCCGCGCCGAACACGTCCGCGATCATGGGCGCGGTCCCGGCCGCCGACCGCGGCGTCGCCTCCGGCATGCGGTCCACGTTCCAGAACTCCGGGACCTCGCTGTCCATCGGCGTCTTCTTCTCGCTGATGATCGTCGGCCTCGCGTCCTCGCTGCCGACGACGCTCACCGCCGGCCTCCAGGCGCAGGGCGTGCCGCTGGGCACCGCCCAGTCCATCGCGTCGCTGCCGCCGGTCAGCACGCTGTTCGCCGCCTTCCTCGGTGACAACCCGATCGCCCACCTGCTCGGCCCCAGCGGCGTGCTCAAGACCCTGCCGCCCGACCACGTGGCCACGTTGACCGGCAAGGAGTTCTTCCCGCAGTTGATCTCCGGCCCGTTCCACCAGGGCCTGGTCACCGTGTTCGGCGCGGCCGCCGTCATGGCGGCGGTCGCGGCGCTGGCCTCGCTGCTGCGAGGCCGCACCGTCCGCTGACCGGACGAATCCGGTCAGCTGGCTGGCCTAATCCGACGTTCACACTCTTGACTGGTATAGACCAATCGGATTGAGTGGTCCAGCCCACAGAGGGCAGGTTCGGCGCCAGCCGCCACTCCCGCCGATCCTGTGCAGTTCCTCGGGCCCACGCAGCCCCGCGCGTCGAGGAGTGATCGGCTTGTCGTTACGACGAATCCTGGCCGGACTGGCCACCGCCGCGGTGGCCGCGACCCTCGCGGTCGTGGCCCCCGCGACCGCCAACGCGGCCACCTGCGCCGCCGCCTACAGCGCCACCCAGGTCTACACCGGTGGCATGTCCGCCTCGTACAACTCGCACAACTGGCAGGCCAAGTGGTGGACCCAGGGTGAGGCGCCGAGCACCGGCGGCACCGGGGTCTGGGCCGACCAGGGCGCCTGTTCCGGCGGCTCGGGCGGTGGCGGCGGTGGCGGCGGAACCACCTGCAGCTACCCGGACTGGGCCGCGGGCGTCAACTACGTGACCGGCAACATCGTGCGCTACCCGGCCAACGGCCAGTACTACTAGGCCACGCACGACAATCCCGGCTACGACCCGACCATCAGCACCTGGTTCTGGTCGCCGTTCTCCTGCACCGGCGGGGGCGGCGGCGGTGGGGGCGGCGGCACCGGCGCCTTCCCGGTGAGCGAGGCGCAGTTCAACTCGATGTTCCCCAGCCGCAACAGCTTCTACACCTACGCCGGCCTGACCGCGGCGATCGCCAAGTTCCCCGGCTTCGCCAGCACCGGCAGCGACACCGTGCAGAAGCAGGAAGCGGCGGCCTTCCTGGCCAACGTCAGCCACGAGACCGGCCACCTGGTCTACGTGACCGAGATCGACAAGTCGGGCAACTACTGCGACACCAGCCAGTCCTACGGCTGCCCGGCCGGCACCTACGCCTACTACGGCCGCGGTCCGCTCCAGCTCAGCTGGAACTTCAACTACAAGGCGGCCGGCGACTACCTCGGTCTGAACCTGCTGGGCAACCCGTACCTGGTCGAGCAGGATCCGTCCGTGGCCTGGCAGACCGGCCTCTGGTACTGGTTCACCGGCACCGGCGCGGGCGGCGTCACGTCGCACAACGCGATGGTCAACGGCAACGGCTTCGGCGCGACGATCCGGGCCATCAACGGCGGCCTGGAGTGCAACGGCAACAACACCGGCGAGATGCAGGACCGGGTCAACCTGTACCAGCAGTACGCCTCGATGCTGGGCGTCTCGCCCGGCGGCAATCTGACCTGCTGACGCCGTTGTGAAGTTCGGAAGGGACCATTCCTCCACTCGGAGTGGAGGAATGGTCCCTTCACGCCGTCCGGAGTCAGGCGGCGGCCGGCTCGGGCTCCGACGGCTCGGGTGCCGTGGCGGCCGGGCGGCGGCGGGTGATGATCAGGCGGATCAGGCCGATGACGACGGTGGCGATGGTCACACCGGCCTGGAGAACGAAGTTGTTCACCAGCGGCATGCCGAAGGTCAGGGCCTGGTTGACGAACTGCGAGCCGAGCTGGGAGCCGAGGCTGCCGTTGCCGCCGTTGAGCAGCAGGGCCATGGGCGAGGCGGCGAACAGCAGGATCAGCGGCGGCTGGACCATCGGGCCGAACAGGTTGCGCCGCCGCACCAGCAGCACGGAAAGCAGGCAGCCGCCCGCATATGCGGCCTGGAACGGCAGGCCGAGGCCGTGGTTGACCGTGAGGTCCACGTACGCGCCGGCCGCGGTGGTCGCCAGCGGCAGCAGGATCGCCGCCCACCAGGGCAGACCCCACGGTCGAGCGGTCGTCGTCTCGGTTTCCATGCTCCCTCTTCACCTCATCCCGTTCAGGGTAGTGACGCCGTGGGTACGCCCAGGGTTGCGTCCCAGGACACATGCAACCGGATCGTGCGGTCGGGCGTCTGCCTTGTGGGGAGTTCGTTTTCGGGGAGGAACAGTGCGCACTGCAAGACCTGCCGTGGTCACGGGAAGAGCCGTGGTCGCGCTGGCCTCGGTGGCGGTCATCGGGCTGTCCGGCTACGGCTGGAGCCTGCTGAGCCAGGCCCAGGCGCACATGACCACCGACAACGTGATCGAGCACCACACGCCGCCGGCCCGGCCGGCGACCATCCAGCACCAGGACGGCCAGGACGTCAACTTCCTGCTGGTGGGCATCGACAGCCGCACCGACGTGCACGGCAATCCGCTGCCGCCGGACGTGCTGGCCTCGCTGCACGCCGGCCCGGACGACCACTTCCTGAACACCGACACGCTCATGGTCGTGCACGTGCCGGGCGACGGCGGCAAGGCGTCGGCCATCTCCATTCCCCGTGACTCGTACGTGGACATCGCCAGCGGCGACGGCTCGGGCGGCTACGGCAAGCACAAGATCAACTCGGCGTACTCGATCGGCATGAACAACAACGGCGGCTCGCAGACCGAGGGCCGCAAGACGCTGATCAAGACGGTGGAGAAGTTCACCGGCGTGACCATCGACCACTACGCCGAGATCAACCTGTACGGCTTCGACCTGATCAGCCAGGCCCTCGGCGGCGTGCCGGTGTGCCTCAACCACGCCGTCAACGACAGTGAGTACTCGGGCGCGGTGTTCCCGGCCGGGCCGCAGAGCCTGTCCGGCGTGCAGGCGCTGCAGTTCGTGCGCCAGCGGCACGGACTGGACAACGGCGACATCGACCGCGAACGCCGCCAACAGGCATTCCTGGCCTCGGCCGTGCACCAGCTGCTGTCGGTCGGCACACTGACCAGCCCCAGCAAGCTCAACGACATCATCACCGCCGTGCAGAACTCCATCGTGCTGGACCAGGACTGGAACCTGGTGCAGTTCGCCCAGCAGGTGCAGGGCATCTCCGGCGGCAACATCACCTTCGACACCGTGCCGATCGTGAACATCACCTACTGGACGCCGGCCGACGGCGACGCCGTGCAGGTGGATCCCGAGCAGGTGCAGGCGTTCGTGGCGGCCAAGTTCGCCGGCGACGCGGCCGCGCCGCCGACGTCGACCACCACCGGCCCGCCGCCGACCGGCAAGGCGGCCGCCGACGGCAGCCGCAAGTCGCCGATCGTGTCGGACGACACCGCCAAGACCGACCAGTCGATCACCGCCAGCGGCGTGACCTGCGTGAACTGAGCTCGGCGAACACGTCGAGCAGGCGGGCGTCGTCGACCGACTGCGGATCGACGACGTCCTGAATCTTGGCCCCCTGGAGCAGCCGTTTCACCGGCACCTCCAGCTTCTTGCCGGTCCTGGTGTGCGGAATGCCCGCAACGGCAATGATCTCGTCGGGCACGTGCCGCGGCGAGGCGTCGGTGCGAATGGCGGCGCGGATCCGTTCTCTGAGCTCGTCGGTGAGTTCCACGCCGTCGTTCAGCACCACGAAAAGCGGCATCCAGTAGCCGCCGTTGTCCTGCTCCGCCCCGATGACCAGCGACTCGGTGATCTCCGGGAGCTTCTCGACCACGGCGTAGATGTCAGCGCTGCCCATCCGGATCCCGTTGCGGTTCAAGGTGGAATCGGATCGCCCGTGCACGAGCACGGTGCCGCGGCTCGTGATCGTGATCCAGTCGCCGTGCCGCCATACGTCGGGATAGGCGGTGAAGTAGGCGTCACGGTAGCGAGTGTCGCCGGGATCGTCCCAGAAGGACAGTGGCATCGACGGCATCGGTTGGGTGACAACGAGTTCGCCGACTTCGTCGATTACGCTGCGGCCTTCGGCGTCCCAGGCCTCCAGTGCGACGCCGAGGCAGGGGGCCGACATCTCGCCGGCCCAGATCGGGACCGTCGGCACCGGGCCGGCGAAGGCGCTCACCACGTCCGTGCCGCCGCTGGTGGCGGCGAGGGCGATGTGCGAGCCCAGTTCCGTTGCCACCCAACGGTAAGCGGCTTCCGGCACCACGGATCCGGTGGCGCCCAAGGCTCTGAGCCTGGGCAGCGATGGGTGGACGGAGGCCTTCTCCGACGCCTGGAGGTACGCGGGGCTGGTGCCGAGAACCGTGACATCCAGGCGGGCGGCCAGATCCCACAGCGCGCCGGGCGTCGGGAAGCCGGGATTGCCGTCGTGGCAGACGATCGCCGCCCCGACGAGCAGGCCGGCCACCTGGAAGTTCCACATCATCCAGCTCGGCGACGTGTACCAGAAGAAGGTGTCCCGCGGTCCTAGATCCAGGTGCAGGGACAGCTGTTTGACGTGTTCCAGCACCACGCCGCCGTGGCCGTGCACGATGCCCTTGGGCTTGCCGGTGGTGCCGGAGGAGAACAGCACCCACAGCGGATGGTCGAACGGCACGGCGACCGTGGTCAGCTCGTGGTCGCCGTCCGCCGACCACGGCCTGGTCCCGGGCGGGAGTTCGAGGCCGAGGCGGGGGACGACGATGACGGCTTCGAGCGAGGGGATCTCGTTGCGTATCAAGGAGATCGCCTCGCGGCGGTCCTGCGGTCTGCCGTTGTAGCGGTAGCCGTCGGCGGTGATCAGCACCTTGGGGGAGAGCTGGCCGAGGCGGGCCACCGCGGCCGGGGCCGAGTAGTCCTGCCCGCACGAGGACCAGATCGCCCCGAGACTGGCCGTGGCGAGGAACGCCACCACTGCCTCGACGATGTTCGGCAGGTAGCCGACGACGCGGTCGCCCTGGCCGACGCCGAGGGCCCGCAACGTGTTCGCCACGGCCGCGACCTGGCGGCGCAGCTCGGTCCAGCTGAGGGTCCTGGTCGGACCTTCCTCCGGTGCGTCGATCACCGCGGTGCCCTCACGGGCGTGCCGGAAGACCTGGTCAACGTAATTGAGGGTCGCCCCCGTGAACCACCGCGCCCCGGGCATCTCCGCCGAGGCCAGCACCTCGTCGTGCGAGGTGGCGATGATCCCGAAGTACTCCCACAGGGAGCCCCAGAACCGCGCCGGCTCCGCCACCGACCACGCGTGCAACGCCGCGTAGTCGGGGAGGTCCGGACAGGCGTGCGCGGGCAGCCACCGCCGGTAGCGTTCGACGTTGCAGCCGTCGACGACAGCTTGGCTCGGAATCCAGACGGGCCCTGTCATAGTGGTGATCAGCGTACTTCCGACAGGGGTCTGTTGATGAGCAACCAGTGCACCAATCCCTCCCTCGAAGCCTCCGACCCGGTCGTCGACAAGACGCGGTTGCTGGAGGCGCGGGCCGTGCCGCTCGGCGGCCTGCGGGCGATGAAGGTGGACCGGCTGCTGCCGCACCGCACCCTGCCCACCGTCGGCGCCTGGTGCTTCCTCGACCGGTTCGGGCCGCAGTACGACGACATGACCGTGCTGCCCCATCCACACACCGGGCTGCAGACCGTCACCTGGCCGCTGGCCGGCGAGATCCGGCACCGCGACAGCCTCGGCAGCGACGTCCTGATCAAGCCCGGGCAGCTCAACCTGATGACCGCCGGTCGGGGGATCTCGCACTCCGAGTTCTCGCTCGGTGACCGGCCCCGGCTCGACGGGCTCCAGCTGTGGGTCGCCCTGCCCGGATCGGCCGACAGCGTCGCCCCGAGCTTCGAGCAGCACGCCGACCTGCCGGTCTTCACCGACCACGGCCTTCGGGCGCGGGTGTTCATCGGCTCCATCGGGGACGTGACCTCCCCTGCCACCACCTACAGCCCCCTGGTCGGGGCCGATTTCTCCCTCTCCCCCGGCGACACCGCGACCGTGCCGCTGCGGCGGGACTTCGAGCACGCGCTGGTGGTCGTGGAGGGGTCGTTGTCGGCGCTGGGGCATGACCTGCCGTCGGGGCCGATGCTGTACCTGGGGGCCGATCGGGACCACGTCACCGTGACGAGTGACGGCGGCGCCCGGGCCGTCCTGCTCGGCGGCGCGCCGTACGAGGACGACCTGGTCATGTGGTGGAACTTCGTCGGCCGCAGCCACGACGACATCGCCCAGGCCCGGGCCGAGTGGGCGGACGGCGACCGCTTCGGCCTGGTCAAAGGCCACGACGGCGCCCGCATCCCCGCCCCACCCCTCCCCGGCGTCAGATTGACACCCCGCCGCCGCTGACCCCCGCGAGATGCTCCTATGGTCTGTCAAGCCGTTTGGAGGGTGGGCAGCGCGGCTAGATCGGCCATCAGGCGTGGGTAGATCTCCCGGGCGGCG